>NZ_JBAXHI010000001.1:0-271621 GCF_037138995.1 Candidatus Chlorohelix sp.
GGTTGGGCAGGTGGTACCGCCTGACCGTAACCGCCACCATATTGCTGCTGTGCTGGCTGCTCGTAGCCTCCGTATGCCGGTTGCACAGGAGGGGTATAAGCTCCGTAATCGGAGACAGGAGAGACTGGGGCAGCAGGTGCGCCATAATCCGGTTGGGGGGCGGCTGGCACAGAATAAGGGGCGTTATAATCTTGTGCTGGAGCGGGGGGAGGAGCAGGTTGCTCGTAACCGCTTGGAATGGTGCTGGCTCCGCTTTGCCCATCCACAAGTTTTAGCACAGTAGTGCCTATTTGCAAAGTATCTCCGGGTTTTAACAACTGAGGCGAACTAACCCGTGTACCGTTAACGAAAGTACCGTTTGCAGAATTGTTATCGGTTACTAATAGACCGTTTGCAGTCACCTCCAAGTCGGCATGCCGCCGGGAAGCCTGTTCATCGCTAATTACCACATCATTTACAGACTGACGACCTAGAGATAATTTGCCGGGTCTCAGGTCATATGTGCGTCCAGGCTCAGCACCGCTCTGCACTACCAATTGCATAGGTAATAACCTACCTTTCTTAGTTCTTAACTATGGCGCGTTGGCGGGTGAAAGTTATTCCTTTGTCCAAGAACCTAACCGCCAGAATAAAGCTGGATATTAATATTATACAAATTGAAATTGTAATAATGCCCTTTAGTGAAAAGTACAGCGAATTCATTATACAAATACTTTTATTATCAATCAATTACTTGGCATGAAAGACAGTTAGTATTTTCTCAATCAATTCAGTGGTAGAATAACCTTTTATGTAAGGAATCAACTCTATCTCGCCACCATAGGACTTAACGGTTTTTTCTTCCATCAACGGTTTGGCGCCCGGTTTGGATTCTGAAAGGTTAGAAAGGGTATAATCCCCACCTTTTACATAAAGCGCAGGCTTAAGCAGAGTAAGGGTTTCATCTGCGCTTATTTCTTCAAAAATAGTAACATAATCCACACAGCGCAGAGAAAGCAACATTTCAGCGCGGTCTTGCTCTGGCATAAGTGGGCGAAGAGTGCCTTTCAACTTGCGGGTAGAGCTATCGCTGTTTACGCCCACCACTAGCAAATCGCCCATATTGCGAGCATCGCTCAAACAACGCACATGTCCAACGTGCATCAAATCAAAAACGCCATTTGTAAAAATCAGACGCTTGCCTTGTTTGCGGCAGATTTCACCAAATTCCGCCAGCTTTTCACGCTTTAATATTCGCTCGTTCATCTTAACCCCGCAACTTGCCTAATTCTTCATCCAAATCACGACGATAGATTGTAGCATTACCGAGTTTTTGAATCACAACCTGACCAGCAGAATTTGCCAAGTGTGTCGCATCCTGTAATGGAATTTTAGCCACCCACGCCAACGCCAACACAGCAATCACCGCATCTCCTGCGCCTGTGACATCAAAAACTTCACTGGGTGCAGCTACAGGAGTGTGAAAATACTGTCCGCTCGCATCCACTACCGATATACCATCAGCGCCGCGAGTGATTACTACCACCTGTGCCTGTAATTCGCTGCAAAGACGCTTCATCGCTTCTGCAAAGATGCTTTCATTTTCTAGCGTAAAACCAAGATAGGCTTCTGCTTCCTGTAAATTGCATTTAATCAGGGTACAACGCCGAAAACTGCTCAAATCTCCCTGAGAGTCAACGATGATGGGAGTGTTATACTCTACTGCTACCTCCAACGCCGCCGAGATAACTCTTTCCTGTACTACCCCACATTTATAATCTGAAAACAAAATTGCATCAACCTTCGGAGTAATGCGTCGTAGGTAATCTATCAACTGTCGCTCTACCTCACCGCTAATTGGAGTACGAACGGCATGGTCTATACGAGCGACTTGCTGTGGAAAGATATGGTCTCCTTCGGCAATTACTCTTAATTTATTGGTGGTAGGACGTGCAGCGTCAACTACACACCCGGCAATGTCAACCCCCCTTGAACTGAGAGCTTCCAGCAACTCACTTCCGGGCGAGTCGTCACCGATTACACCTAACTGGTATGCCTTGCCTCCAAGCGCAACCACATTACAAGCGGGAGCGGTTGCCCCTCCCGGCACAATACGGCGACTGCGGTATTCCAACACCACAATGGGGGCTTCCCGCGAAATACGGCTAGGCTTACCCATAATATATTCATCGTGGTAGAGGTCTCCTACCACCACTACGCTTTTACCCTCAAAAAGGGGCAAGTAACTCCTAAGACGTTCTGAAATAGTCATATTTTATTTTTATCGACTAAGACGCATCCACGACAAAGCCAAAGCTACAAACCAAAAAATAGGCACCGCCAAATTAGCGCCCTGAAACATCTGCCCGAATGCCGCTATTGCCGAACCGAGCAAATCCATAAGCGGTGGAAAACCCCCATTGCTGTAATTTATGAAAATGCGTGCGCCCAACACTACAAAGGTAAAGAATATGCCTAGCAGCACGCTCCCAACCGCAATAAACTGCATGCCGCGCCCACGTTTATCCCCAGTAACCCGTGAAATCGCTTCACTCACCACTAATGACAGAAATATTTCCGGGAAAAGATGGATTGAACCAATAAAAGAGAGCGTGACTAATTGCGCCAACACATTAGGCTCCCCGCTTATTGTGGTAGAAAACCAGTCTGACTCGGCTACAAAAGCAGGTACACCCCTGAATGTATTGCCCAGTAGAAAACCCCACACCAGCGCAGAGACTAACGCCGCCCCAATTGCCGCCAGCATTGCCAGCACATAGTGACGTGGACGAAGGGATTCATGCCGATTGTCGCGCTTCCAATAAGTGCGGAATCCGGTATCACGTGGTTTGGATTGTGCCTGTGCGTTTCCAGCCACACCAACTGTTGGCACGGGAGTTCGGGCGCAATCCGGGCAGCGTACGCCAACTGGGGTATAAACCATACAGCGCGGACAAATAGGTGTGCCGCAACGCCCGCATTTCAAGCCTGTTTCTATTGCGGGATGGCGTTTGCAGAAAGTGGTATCTACGTTGATTTCAATTACAGGTCGTGTAGCTTGCGGCGGAGGTTCGTTGGCAGTTCCGGCAAATTGGGGTGAAGGTGCAGCCCCATTAAGTTTTGCCTTGAAAGAGACGTAGCCCGAATCAATTTTTGCCATACACTCCCGGCAACGCACCCCTTCCGCAATTAAAGTCATCTCGCGGGTTAATACTGCTTTGCCACACTCACCGCATTTAAGATAAATACGGTCTTCAGGGTTCGGATTGCTATCTATTTCATTTCGATGTGATGTTGACACCATTTACTCCAGACTAACGTAACCGCTGACGGGCTGCTTCCAGCAATACCGCTGCACCAAAATAAGGCACAGCCACTAAAATACGCCGCCAGCGCCGGGGTTCTCGCACTAGGCGATATAGCCATTCCAAACCGATGCGCCTAACCCATAACGGGGCAAGCTGAGCGCGTCCTGAAATGTAATCAAAAACGCCGCCTACGCCGATTGAGAGAGCCGCACCGCTCTTAGTTAAGTTACGTGCAGCCCAGTAATCTTGTTTCAGCATTCCATAAGCAACCAATACAACATGTGGTTGCGCCTCATGAACTTTTTCCAGCGTCTCGGAATCGCCTTCTGGAGCAGCGTTTCCAGCAAAACACCCGGCGATTTTCACGCCCGGATACTGTTTGCGAAGGGACTCGGCAGCCGCTTCCGCCACTCCCTCAGCCGCACCTAACAGAAACAAGCTCAAATCGCTTTCCGCGCTACGCTTTGCCAACGCATGCACCAAAGCCACGCCTGTCACCCTGCTTCGGAAAGGCTGTCGTAGCAATCGCCCGGCGTAAATAAGCCCAACCCCATCAGGTGTTACCAGCGCCGCAGAGTTGACCAATTTCCGAAAAGAAGAATTGCGCCGCGCTGCCATAACATATTCTGGGTTTGCAGTGACAATGAGGCGAGCGGGTGAGACTTTTTCATGCGCCCACCCTTCGATGAGCGCGACCGCGTCGTCCAATGTCACATCGTCAACCCGCACTCCCAGAATATTGTGCGATTCCATCTAATCGGTGATTGCGCCTTCCGCCGCCGAACGCACCAGTTTGGCGTATTTCGACAGTACACCGCGAGTGTAGCGTGGTACTGGAGCAGTCCAACCCTCAAGCCGTTTCGCCAGTTCCTCCTCCGAAACTTCCAGATTCAATGAGTAGGTATCGGCATTAATCTCGATAATATCGCCGTTTTGCACCAGTCCGATTGGACCACCTAGCGCGGCTTCCGGCGCAATATGACCGACTACCATGCCGTGTGTACCGCCGCTAAAACGCCCATCAGTAATTAATCCCACCGAGTCGCCAAGACCTTTACCCATAATCGCGCTGGTTACTGCCAACATTTCGCGCATGCCGGGACCGCCTTTTGGTCCTTCGTAACGAATCACTACCACATCACCAGCCTTAACCTGATCCTCCATAATCGCTTTGAAGCAATCCTCCTCGCAATCAAAGACTATAGCAGGTCCTCGATGGATGGTTTCTTTCAGCCCGGCAATCTTGCAAACCGCGCCTTCCGGTGAGAGGTTGCCCTTAAGAATAACTAACGGACCGGTCGCACGTAACGGGTTATCCAAAGGCATAACTACAGTCTGGTTAAGCGCGAGGTCGGGTGCCTGTTCGAGGTTCTCGGCAAGAGTCTTGCCCGATACGGTCATTGCATCGCCATGTAGCAAGCCCGCTTTCAGCAGAACTTTTAGTACCGCTTGCACACCGCCCACTCGGTCGAGGTCAACCATTACATACTTTCCACCCGGTTTGAGGTCGGCAAGGTGAGGCACACGTTGGCTAATACGGTCAAAGTCTTCCATGCTCAAATCTACGTCAATTTGGCGAGCAATCGCGATGAGGTGCAACACCGCGTTAGTAGAACCGCCCAATGCCATTACCAGCGTTATAGCGTTCTCGAAGGCATCCTTAGTTAGAATATCTTTTGGTCTCAGGTTCAATTCAAGAAGTTTAACCAGCGCTTGTCCCGCTTCAAAGCACTCTCTCTCCTTGCGGCTACTAACAGCAGGCATAGAACTGCTGCCCGGCAAGCTCATTCCTAAAGCTTCAAATGCGCTCGCCATTGTATTGGCAGTGTACATACCACCGCAACTACCCGCGCCGGGAATAGCGTTATCTTCTACATCCTTAAGTTGTTCAAGCGAGATTGTACCTGCGCCGTATTGCCCTACCGCTTCAAAAACGCTTACAATGTCAACATCGCGCCCGCCGCAAGTACCCGGCATAATCGTACCACCGTAAACAAAAATGCTAGGAATATTCAGACGCGCCAACGCCATAAGGCAGCCCGGCATATTTTTGTCGCAACCCCCAATAGCAATTACCCCATCATAGCGCATGGCGTTAGACACTAATTCGATGCTATCGGCAATAACTTCACGGCTAGGCAGCGAATACTTCATGCCTTCGTGACCCATTGAGATTCCATCGCTTACGGTAATTGTATTGAAAATCTGGGGCACTCCGCCACCGGTACGTACACCTTCCTTGACCTTTTCAGCAAGTTTATTGATGTGGTAGTTGCAGGGGGTAATTTCCGCCCACGTGCTGGCAACGCCAATCATCGGCTTGGTAAAATCTTCATCGGTAAAACCCACCGCCCGCAGCATAGAGCGGTTTGGGGAACGTTCAAGCCCATCTGTAGTCATACCGCTGCGTATTTTAAGACTTCTTTTGTTGTTACCGTTGGTCTTTTTCTCTTCCATCACTCCTCAGCCTTTCTCAGAAATGTGCAAATGCAGGTTGCGAACTTTCAAATTTTACCACAAACCAACCGCGCCCATAAAAACAAAACCCCTCTATCTTATTCAGTAGAGGGGTGAAAAATTCGACAGTAATTATCTTAACTTAGCAATGTCATCATCCAAATAGGAGGTGAAGAAGTAGGTAGGTTGGCAAGTTTCCACCTTTGGTTTGTACTGCCCACGCCACTGAGGTAGTCCACAATTCCACTGACAAACCCATTCCAGCAAAACAGGCACTGAAACGCCGGTACGCCGATTGTAAAGAATCCCGCCTTCGCTTTCAAAACCGGTGCCGGGGCATAGGTTTTTCTCAAAGCTCGCCTGATAATACTCTATCTCATCGGGATTCAAGCCCCACGCCTTGATTTGTTGGACTAACTGCTGCGCTTGCGATTGACGATAGAGCATCTGAAGGGAACGTATATCCATTGGAGTTTCCCCACGCAAAGCAGGGTCGCCAATAAGAATGGTCTCTTCAAAACGGGTCATACTACACCTCCGGCACATTTATATGTTGGCGTGATAACGCCAGAAAATATATTAAAATCAAATCGAGTTTTCTGCATACGAGTATAGCAAAAATAGCCACCCTTCCGGGTGACTTCCGCTACAAAAAACCGGGGCTTGGTTCTTTGTATGCTAAATTATTGAGACATCAATCGAATCGGCATTGACAAGGGCTAACCGAAAAGTGTGATTATTAGCTTGAGGCACTTCGTATAGCAAATTACCGCCGTTATCTTTTATGGCTATTGCCGCCGCTCGTTCACAATAGATTTCAAGCGTGATTTCGAGCTTATTAGCCACAGTATAGCTAAGGGCGACTTTGGCATTTCGGCAGCGCAACGGGCTGATGCGGTAGGTTTTGCCAGCTTGCAATAGTTCGGGAGGCAGACTTGGAGTTAGGCTGAAGCCATGCTCTTCTTCTACAAACCCGACAACATAACGGAACAATAACAGGGAGGTCAGGCAACCCCAACCATAAACCTCTGCGCCACCACCGCCTATAGGTGGTTCTGCGTTCGGCGCGACAATTTGCGTCCAGTATTCGCGGGCATTACCCGGCAACCCTCCGCTATCAACTTCTACATTGGCAGGGTCAGAATCGAGCCAGCGATATACAGGGGCGATGATATTCCAGCTATGACGCGCTGCTAGGTCGGCTCTACCGCTCTGGTGACAAGCCTCAATTAGGCAAAAAGCCACACTAGGCCACATCAAAGGATGAAATACCTGACCGTGTTTAGGCGGATTCTCCAGCGTAGAATAAAGGGCTTGCACTTGCTCAGGGGTGGCAACGCGACACAGCAAAGGTGCTAACTGCATTGTATCCAGCGCCTCGGTAAAGCGGTTCTGACGAGTGTCGAAATCGTGGAACCAGCCGTTATGGAACATACGCTGAGTGGCAAGCGCAAAACTGTCGCCCAATGCTTGCCAACGAGAAGAGTCTTGCCCTAATTCTGCGCCCCATTGTGCCAGCAAACGGCATGCTTGCGCCAACGCCGCCTGTAAATCAACCGGGTAGATGTGCCTAGTGAGCGCCCCGCCGCCGCTAGGGTCATCCGTGATACCGAAACGGGGTGAGTTATCCTGCCCTGCTTCCCAACTACACATATAAAAAGGGCGACCCTGTGCATCCAAACGTTGCGTAATCCAAAAACCGATATAATCCTCAAGGTAGGGGTAAAGCTGCGCCAACCATTTGTGGTCGCCCGTTTTCAAATAAACGAGGTCAACACAGTGAAACGGAAAGCACCATTCGGGAGCAGTTCCGCAGGGTGTGCCATCTGCGGCTATCATGTTGTACGAACCATCTTCGCGGCTACACGGGATGTTAGGTTCGGGCGAGTCGGCGAAAGTACCGAGCAATACTTCTTTAGCGGTTTCCGGGTCGGCGTAGCTCAGAATGAGCATATCCAAAGCGGCTTCTGCCAATACCACGCGGGGTACTTGCAGTTGCATGGCATCCCAGCGGTGACGGTAGATTCCGGCAGGGCGACGCGCAAGAGTACGCAGGGTTTCAGCATCATAAATTACGCCGCGCCGCAAGTAAGGAGACCAATCCCCGCTCAGTTTGGGAGCATTCTCCCAAAATTCGCCATCCTCATTGCGATAATGCTCGGCAATTTCCTGAGCAGCATGCCCATTAACCGCCAGCAACGGCGAAATAATATCAATCGCCTGTTTCTCGCTTTCGCCGCGCCCTACCGCCAACAATAGACGTTTAGCAGGGCTTTGCCCATTCTTGGAGGGAGGCAAATCCAGTTCTATGCGGCTAAGGCTGATACGGCGGTTGCCGCTTGCCGTTGCGGGTTTCCCTTTGCTTAAAGCCTCTCTAACTGATTCAAAATCTGGTAGGTTAGAATAGTTACTTACAGGTGGCGCATTTTCAGAATCCAAAGAAGTTACCGCTAAATGAAATTGCGTGCCTTCTTGATAAACACCCAACGTATGCCCGGCAAGTACCCGGCTATTTTCTCCAGCATAATCGGGATTCTCATACGAACGCGCATACATTCCGCTTTCCCATGTAAAGCCCTGCCCCAAATTGCGCTCGTAATCCAGTACAGCCAGCACCCCGATGTTGCGCCGAACTGAACTTAGATTGTGGATTGATAAATCGCATAGCAATGCGTTGCCACCTTCAGGGTCGCCCACAAAAAACCCGGCATTACCGCTGATTTCTCCTACCTGAAAATCAAAGCGCAGTATGCTCTTGCTGTGATAACCGCTCTTTAGTCGGACACCGCCACGTTTGAAATCGCCACTGTCCAGCAACATCGTCCCATCTTCTAGAGCCAAACCGATTTGTAAATGGCAGGTGTAAACGAATTTGAGGTTGTAAGCAGCGGCATAGCTTGGATAGCGCCAGCCCATCCCGATAGCAGGGCGTGAACGCAGCACCCCACCCGGACCCGGGATTTTCCAAGCATGCGCGGGGTTATCGAGATAACCGTGTGGGGTGTATTCATCTTGTGGAAACATAATTTCCCCCTAAATTGTTCTGCGCCCTTTTAGCGCATTGGAAAGGGTAATTTCATCGGCATATTCTAGGTCGCCACCTGCGGGCAAGCCTGTTGCCAATTGTGTAAGATGAACCCCAGTTGTCACAAGTTGGCGATGCAAGTAATGGGCGGTGGGGCGACTTTCTACGCTAGGATTCAACGCCAGAATCACTTCTTTGATTTCGCCCGTATTCAATTTCACCCGATTGATTAGCTCCCGTATACGCAAGTCTTCAGGACCTACGTTGTTTAACGGATCAATATGCCCATGCAGGATATGGTACATCCCGCTAAACTCATGCGTTTTCTCGATAGCCAGCACATCCAACGGGTCTTCCACCACGCACAGCACGCTGCGGTCACGTTCTTTGCTGCTACAGACGGTGCATAGTTCGCCATCGCTGAGGTTGTAACATACCGAGCAATAGGTAACATGTTCCTTGACATCGCGTATAGCGCGAGCCAATGCTTCGGCATCGTCTTTCGGTTCGCGCAAAATATAAAAAGCGAGCCGAGAAGCGGTTTTAGGTCCGATAGTGGGTAATTTGTTCAATTCATCTATCAGACGGGTAATCGGTTCAGGCAAAATTTTCATCAACAAATCCCTTTGAAGAAACCAGATAAAGATTAACTCAGGCTCATATCTGCTATTTTAGCATCAAGCGCCACAAAGGGAAAAGAGCGTATCCGCTTACTTTGAGGCTGCTTTAAATCTCGCGGCGTTCTGAAGCAAAGCAAGCCATCCCCAGAACCAACCCTGTTAAAGCTATACCAACCAAATTTGGCAGAAATAGATCAGAAAGTGGCGCAACTCCGGTCATCAATTCCCTGCCAAATGTGGGGTCAAATACAGCCTGCGGGGAATATTTTTGATAGCTTGGCAAAAATTGTATGACAGTGGTAAAAACTAACACTGCCAACAAACTGATGCCCCCCGCTGCAATCCCGCTTTTGAAAAGACTACTGGCAAGTATTATTATTGCAAGGAGAAAAGCCTCGAATATTATCATTGTCAGATTCAACATCAAATAATTACCGAATTGAAAAGCGCTATCAAACAGTAATATTGTGTAATAGCCTGATACCAATGCGCTTACCAGTGTTGCGCTTACCACTACCGCCAAGTATGTAAAGTATTTTGTTAGGATTACGCTGGTGCGACTTACGGGCTTGGTGAGCATAAAAACTAGCGTGCCTCTCTCACGCTCCCCGGCAATAGAACCCATCGCCAGCAAAATCATTACCAGCGCCGGCATAGTAGCCATACTATTGAAAAAAGATAAAATTGCATCGAGGCTGGTTTGTTTTGGAATAATAATTTGCATGCCGCTCATACTACCGCCGGCATTTTTTACTATATCCGGCAAAATTTTAGAAATTACCGGACCTTGCAAACCCGTTATTACAAAAGCCACAAAAGCTATTATCAGTTTATTGGTGCGCCATTGTTCTAGCATTTCTTTTTTTAGCAGTGGTATTGTGGTATTCATGCTTGCTTAACCTCTTCTTTTTGATTTACGACCCTGATAAATATTTCTTCTAAATTTGGTATAGCAGCCTGATAACCCGCCAGATTCAAGTTCATTTCACTAATCATATGTGGGATATATTGCCCGGCTTTATGAACAGCCTGTTCATTTACCAGTTCAAGGTTAACTCGCCCGTATTCGTCCGGGATGGCATATTTGACTTCCGGTAGAGTTTTCAAGCTTTCCGCCAGCTTCAAGGCTTCCGGGTAGCCTCCTTCCAGAGTTATCCAGAGAGCAGGATGGGAATAACGCTCTTTAAGCTCACTTGTAGAGCCTGTCACTATCAGATTGCCTTTATCGAGAATGGCAACATGGTCGCAAACTCTATCTACATCCGTCAACACATGGCTGGACATAAAGACGGTGGTATCTTGCCGAATACGATCCAGCAACAACAACACATCCCGCCTACCAACAGGATCGAGTGCGCTCACAGGTTCATCCAGAAAAACCACTCTCGGACGATTCACTAACGCTTGAGCGATGCCAAGACGTTGGCGCATGCCTCCGCTATAAGTAACAACCTTGCGATTCCCCGCCTCTTCAATGCCCACCAACCGCAATAATTCTTTGGAACGCGCCTTCCGATCTGAAGCGGTCATACCAAAAAGTTCGCCCACCCATTCCAGCAATTCTCGCCCGGTCATCCAGCCGTAATAGTTGGGAGTCTCGGTCAAATATCCGGTAAAGCGTCGACTCTCCGGTGAACCAATTTTCACTTCTACCCCTGCCACATGAGCTTTGCCACCAGAAGGCTTGATTTGACCGGTTAAAATCTTCATCGTAGTGGTTTTTCCCGCTCCGTTAGGTCCAAGAAAACCGAAGACAGTATTTTCCGGGATTTTCAGAAAAAGATTATTAAGTACCACCCGCGAGTTATATTGCTTTGTCAGCCCCTCACATACAATCGCATCACTCATGGCTACTCCATACCTTCTATGCGTGGCTTGCGCCCGGCTAACAGATACACAATCGAGCCTATGGTGCTAATTAACACTATGATAGCCACCCAAATCCACTTGTTTTCGCCCTGTACTTCCCGGCGGTCGCGGCGGATTAAATCTATCAACGCCCAAATCTCCAAAGCCAGCGAGATAAAAACCAGTGGCAAAACTGCCATAATTATTGTGCCTGTATCCATAATTTAAGAGCGGCTGTGAACTCAGTCGCCCAACTCCTTTCCGTTATCAGATTGCTCTAGCGATGGCATCACAATAGCGCTCCAGAAACGGTAGCGCCTTTCCGGCGAGGGTTTGTTCTCAAGTGCCTTTAACAAAAGCTCGGCTATCTGTCTGTTCAAAAGAGCTAATTCTTCATCACTCAGATATAACGGCGCTTTAGTAAAAGACACCCCATCCCTCCCGAAATCAGGCTTTTCAACCGCTTGCAAGTAACGCGAGAAATCGCCGATTAGTGAAATATTGAAAAGCGTAAAAAGCTGGAGTAAATCTTCGCGGGTAGCTTTTTCCAAATCAGCCTGCGTAAAACCCGGCGCTTCCAGATTAAGAGCATAGACTTTTTCAACCGTACCTCGTACCGGACGCTCTTCCGCTACTTTTACCAGCCCACCCTCCAACATACGATTAAGCTGCCGATAAAGTGTGGCGGATGGCACCGAAACCAGTTCATCCGATAGTTCTTGCGGAGTAAGGTTGCGATTATGCAACGCGGTTAATATCCTGATTCTCACCGGATGCAGTATTAATTCTAGCTTTTTATTCAGTTCTTTCAAAAAAACCTCTTTTACTATGCAAGATTTACCGTTCCCATAAATGATTATATTATCATTATTGGTAATATTCAATAATACTTTAGACCTACTTCAGAGGTATGCAGCCGAATAAGACATGTGTTAAACTAAAAAAGGCTCTTGTTGAAATAGTAATTAGCTGCTGAAATACATTATGCCTACACCGCTAACTTACCGGCTACGCGCCGCCGAACTAGATGACCTGCCTTTATGCCTCGAAATTGACAGCGGCTACGTTACTACCCATGTCTGGCAGATGACGGAAAATTTTAACGACCATAATGATTATCAGGAAGAAGCTGATGCACAACCCTCTAAAGCCCGTTCCCAGTTGGTCGGTAAACCTGATAAACGTCAATTGCCTTCTTACAAAGTTGAATTTGTGCCGAGTCGCTTGCCGCGACCATTGGCAATGCCTTCTCCTTGGAGCGACCAATACCTGTTGAGTGAGTGGAAGCGCACCGATTTTCTGCTAGTAGCGGAAGCCTATGATCCGGCACACTCGCCCAAAACAGGAGCAGCACAAACCCATAAGGAATTAATCGGCTATGTAGGTTTGACGGTGGATGGTCCACGCCATATTGCTTGGATTACCAGCGCCAGTATTCAAATGGAGTACCGTCGCAGAGGTATCGGAACTGCCCTTTTCACCGAAGTGCGCCGTTGGGCTGACCGTTACCGCTTGCGCTCCATAATGGTAGAGCTTCAAACCAAAAACTACCCGGCAATTGCTTTTTGCCAGCAACATGGCTTTTTCTTCTGCGGTTACAATAGCTCATACTATGCTAACCGTGAAATTGCTTTATTTTTCGCTGTAAGACTTGAGAAACCCCGTTAGAGATTTTTATTATGATTGAAAAACTTGGATCAGCTTTTGACGAAATTAGTTTCGTAACCCTTACAACCCTGATGCAGGTACAACGACACAAGTTGCACCAGCAGAGTTGTAAGCCTGAAGAATTGGCTAAGCTCGCCGCATGGCGTGGAGTGCCGGTTCAAACCCTTTTTCCTGAGCCGGAAATGCCGCTCATTAGCCGAAAAATCAGCAAGCGCCCTCCCCAGCTTTTTGCGGTAGGGGTTGAATACCAACTAGAGCAACTCAGCTTTCCCAGCCCAATGCCTACCGGAAACCCATCGAATGATATTGTAAAGGCATGGTGGTTATATCAGCCCGGCAGAGAGAAAGTGCCTACCATTGTTTTCGCGCATGGCTGGATGGCTTACGACCCCCATATATGGTTGCGTCTCCCCATAGGATGGGTCGAATTGCTTGGCTATAACGTGTTAATGCTGGAACTGCCTTTCCATATGAGCCGCACCCCACCCGGCGCGCAAAGCGGTGAAATGAGCATAACCGCCGACCTTAAGGCAGGGTTTGAAGGGGCGCGACAGGCAGTTGCCGACATCCGGGCTATCATAAAATGGCTAAGAGGGCGCGGAGTTAAACAAATTGGCTTACTCGGCAAAAGTCTCGGAGGGTTGATGAGCGGGTTGGTACTTGTGGCAGAACCCTCTATTACGTGTGGGGTATTGATTATCCCGGCAGTTAGCGCCAGCGCCTCGCTTTGGCACAGCACCTACACCCGATTGGTGCGTAAAGACTTAGAAAAATTGGGTATTTCGGAGGCACAAACCGAAGAAGCGCTGGCAGCAATTAACCCCGCCAATCATAAACCTGCTATTGATTCACAGCGTATCTTGATTATTGAGGCTATTGCCGACAGGGCTTGTCCGGTTTCCGAAACCGAAAAACTGGCGCAACAGTGGAGCGCTATGATAACCCGCGTGCCGCTTGGGCATATGAGCGCAGGCTTCACGAGCGAAGGCAGACGCGCCGCCCGCGATTTTTTCCTCAAGTGGTTGGCTTGAAAAGCTAATTTTACATGTGGTAAACCGGGATTAGCTTCTCTTCGGTTTCAGCGCTGATACTGGCAACGAGTTCCAGATAATCCTTGATGCTGCTATTCTGGATTTTTTTCTTGAGCAATTCGTCAATCTGGAAAATACCGGCGGAATTGCTCATATTCACTTGAATGTGAATCGGCTTTTCTATACCGGCTTTTAGCTCAACACTCTGAATTGCATACGCCGAAGCGGAGTGAATATTGATGTGTCCCGCCTCGAAAGGTATCCGCGAGCGTCCTTTCGCCATATCCAGCGCGTCCGCCACTTTCACCACTCCCGCTTCGATAGTCAGGCATTTCTGACTACGCGCATGGGCTATTATGGCATGCAGCGCTTCCGATTTAACGATGGTACGATGTTCCACATCATATATCCCATCTAGTAATTCGCGCATTTTACTATCGGCAAGCCACAAGCTATGATGCTCATGCTCTTCGCGATGCACACAAATACCGATGTCGTGCAGTAACGCGCCTAGCGCTACCACCACTTCCGCATCTTCAAAACTCAGATTGTGATGCTGGACGATACCGGGTACAACCCCCGCTTCGTGCAACAGACGTAACATCTTAAGACCGATATTCGCCACAATCTGCACATGCACACGCCCATGGTCGCTGATACCAAGCCTATCAACCGCATTGATATTGGCACAACGCCACATAGTTTGTAGCTCAATATCATGATTGACCCGCTCAAGAATAGCGGTCAGCTTTTCATTGTGGCGCACCGGTATATTGATTCGCGCCAGCGACTTATGGCTAGGTTCAATGGTAGCTTCGACTTCGCTAATCGCAATTAAAGGGGTAATAGCCTCCTCACCATTCGCTACTTTCATTTCAGTCTCATCATCGGTAAAGATGCCATGTTCGCTTAGGGTTTTTTCAATTTCTTCCAGCGTCTTTGTATTTATGTCAAACAATTTATATGTTCCTTTCACTTTCTCTAATTAATGCATCTGAAATATACGTGCAGAAACCGGGGAAAGTTGCAAAGATTAATCCCAGATTAAAACATACAACAGAAGTAGCCACATGCCACAAGTTCGACACAACATTTTAATTATTAAGCTGGGTGGGGACATTCGGGACGTTCAAGGTTTTATTGCCGGAACGTTCAAGGCGTTTAACCAATTGGTGTATGCGCTGTCTGGATACTCCAAACTTTTTGGCTATGGCAGTTTGGGTGTACCCTGCCTCCAGCAACGGTTCGATAAAAAACGAGGCATCGCTCGGTTTTCCTGTTGGTAAATGCGCTACTGCCCTGCACTCAGGGCATTGCCTTGTTCGGCTTGTACCGCCATTGCGGTGATACCACACTTTATCGCAAGTTGGGCATATTCGTTCTTTATATGTTCTCATTGCTGTTGTAACACTTTCACTTATAGCCCTGCCAGATAATCTCCTCCGAAGCCAATAACACGCGCTGGTTCAACGAAACAGATTTCAG
This sequence comes from Candidatus Chlorohelix sp., assembly GCF_037138995.1. Lineage (NCBI taxonomy): Bacteria > Bacillati > Chloroflexota > Chloroflexia > Candidatus Chloroheliales > Candidatus Chloroheliaceae > Candidatus Chlorohelix > Candidatus Chlorohelix sp. The sequence goes on from NZ_JBAXHI010000001.1 coordinate 15,422, forward strand.
AGAATAATTAGTAACAACATTTTTCAGGTTGCCTTGCTCGTTCAGGTCACTACCGTTTTTAACAGTTATCTCTACATTTTTTAGTGCAACAGTGTTGATTTTGAGATTCACCCGATAACGGGGCGTTTGCGATTGCGTGGAACCCCACCCACTAACAGAGGGTTCTGATCCGGTTTGCCCGCTTGCCTGCCCTGCTTTGGGTGTCACCACATAAAGACCGCTACCCACTACCGCCTCAAAATTGTCCTTATCTATGTTGGTGGAAACAAAATTGCCGTAGTGTCCCAATTCTAGACTCACATCCGAAGCTCTCTTATCATTACGATAATAATATTCCACCAGCGTTCTTTTATTGTCAGGTCCAACCGTAACTTCTTTGAATACTACCCAATCATCACGACTCATTGACTGGTACAATTTGGCATTCTGGGAATCTAGATTATAGCCATGAGAAGTATCCCATAATTTTGTGCTAATTCCATTTACCGTAATGATACTATTTGAGTCTTTATATTCCAGCAAACGGTCATTGGTCTGGGTTGCAATCACCGGACGATTATCGCTTGTATCACGGAAAAAAAACATGTTTGTATCACGATATGAGATAGTAATGACACCCATGAAATCATAGGATTGAATCTGGGTGTACTTCACCTGAATTGAAAACCACGAATAAGTCAGATACGCTACTGCCAATCCCAACACAATAAAGTGAATCTGCTTATCCAGCAAGTATGTGATAAAACGCATTATCGGGCTTTTTGCTGACGCTTTTTCTTCCGTTTCTGGTATGCTCAAGCAGACAACTCCTTTCTGGGTTGGTCTAACAATCCTAGTTTTTGGTTTCCTTAATACTAAAAAGTGGAATCCCGAACAAACATAAGAGAGTATAAAATGAACCAACCACAAAGTAGATCAGCATAGGACTCTTTTGATCGCTCAAATCTGACAAGCCTACCAAGGAAGGATAATTAAAAGCATCAAAAGTAGCGCTTATCCAAGCAAACCCTAGATAGGCTGGTACATTAATGATAGCCCAACCCAATGGAATTGACCAAAACAATTTGTAAAAACGCTCTTTTTTAGCAGAGGTGTGCGTTTTTAGCTCCAGCAAAATAAAAGGGATTACCGCTAGAGCGTAAACCTCATTTACAATTTTGGTGAAAGCCAGATAGCCCAGTAATGTCACCACAATAGTAGAGTTAAGAGTCAGATTCATACGGTAGGTATAGGCATAAACTACCAGCATTCCTATTAACAAGAATAGACTTCCAATTGAAGCGGAAAGCGCAGTTGCATAACTTATTGACATGGATTGGGGAGCCCATGCCAACACTAGGTTGAAAATGGATTGCCAACTCAAACCGCTCCCGATGCGTCCCCCATGAAATTCCAGCGTGAAAAGTGTACCTCTTAGATAGGGAAATATAAGCACTCCGGTTGTGATTCCAAAAACCGCAATGTAACGTAATAAACTTATGAAAGTAATATTTTTCCTTAATAGATAAAGTAGAATCGCCGGAAGTATAAACACAGGTACAAATTTTATAACAGTGCCAAGAGCGAAAGAGATTGCAGACAGATCGTAATTTTTACGCTCCAGCGTGTAAACGCCTAACAACATGAAGAAAACCATTATGGGGTCAAACATCCAAATCATCACCATAATGACGTAAGGACTATAGGCATAGCGCTGTGCCACAGCCTTACCGCCCATTTTCCAGAGAAGCGCCATTATACCCACATCTGCCAACATTACCGGGATTTTGAAAATAAAGTAAAAAAACCAAGGAATCTGGCTTATCAATGGGATAAAACCACGACCAAGCACATAGTTTAAATTAGGGTCTAGTAAAGCATAGAATTTGCCGACAGGGTAATACAGATACAAGATGCCGGGAGGGTAAGCGAAGTACTCGTAGTAGGGATAAATTCGCTCGGAACGGGTTTCATAAGAAAGCGTTTGCAGGGTATCATAGGGGGAATGATCGAATTTTATATCGGCGAAAAATGAATACCAAATCTGGGTATCCCAGTAGTGGCTAACAGGCATAAAGACCAACCGCAATAAAACCGGAATTGCAAACCAAAAAGCAATAGACCAACCTTTACCTACTCCGCTAGTAATCCAATTTCGCACAAATGGAGTTGTTTCTGCGGATGCTTTGGAAGACATTTCCGGATCTTTCTATGTAATGGCAAATTATAACTTAGCGACTAGAACGTTAGAAGGGCAGACAAGCAAAGCCTCTACCCTATTAAAGTTTAATCCTTCCTAACAGCTTTTAGCAAGTTCCTACGCTATAATCATACGCTACACTGCCCTTGTGTCTTCATAAATGTGCGAAATACGAGCATCGCGCTAGGCACACTCAAACAAGGATTCCTTTATGTAGCCCAAACCGCTATGAACCGGATATTACCCAACTTGATTAGAATCACAAACAGATGGGCAAATTCAGATGGAATTTAAGTTGTAAGCTTTGCATTAAGGTAAATAAAAACCCTTATCCGCTATGAATAAGGGTCATACTGTTAATAAGTCAGTTTTTAGACTGCTTTTTTGCGCTCGCGTTGCCACACTGAAAAATGATCGGCAAGACGAGTGACATACTCAAGGCTTAAACGTTCCATATATTCCTGAAGCAAACCGGGACCCTTAGACTGGACAAAGCTTCGAGAGAACATCGAAATCATATCCACTTGCTTCGAGTCGAAGCCTAGCGTTAACTGACTGGTGATGCGAGAATTGCCATCATCCTTAGGGGCAACACTCATATCAGCCACAAAAGTACCAGTTACAAAACCACTGGGGATGGGCGCAAAAGGGGTTTCCGGGTTGGTAAATTGGATATTACGAGTTTCCTGATTGAAAACGGGGTCAATATCTACCACCGCATCAATTGAAACTGCCAGCACATTAAAATTTAAGTAGAGTCGCGCCCTCCCGCTATTAGGGCGAAGTTGTATCTTGGTAACATTTGGTACATGTTTCAAAAGAATACGGACATCGCTAAGGTATTCGTATATCAAATCAGCGTTGGCATTAATCGAATAATTCTTTTTAACCACGCCCTTTAAGACTAGTTTTGATAAATCAATTTTCTGCATTTAACCAGTTATCTCCTAAATAAAAACTACCAGAACTGCTATAACCAGCCACTGGCATGCCATTCTTCATATCGCGCCGAAAGCGCCAACGCTAACGACTTATCACGTTTTTCCAACCAGTTGAGCAATTTAGCCTGTCGTTTCTGCCCCATTTTGCGGTAAAGCCCACACAAAATGGCTTCTCTGCTCAAGCGTATATAATCCACCACCCAATGCCACACCCCCTTCATCCCGATGTTTTCAAAGGTAAGAGGGTAAACTTTAGGATAACGAATCGCAGTGCCAAAAGTAATCCGGTTATAGTCGCTCCAAAGAACTTTATCTTGAAAAAAGCGCCGGGTCAAAGCAGGTCCAAGGCGATTCAAGTTGTCGCAAAAAACGTTCATAATCCGGTTTACATCTTCAGGACGTTCATCAGCCTTGATAGGCTGCATGAAACGGCTGAACACCCAGAGTTGGCTAATATTAGTTTGGTGCGCACCGATTCTACGCAAGTCCTTTTCCTCAAGCAATTCCTCCCTGAGCGCGTGGTCAAGCAAGCGAGTCAGGCGCGGTAAATTTCTCACCTGCGAACCAAACCCACAAAAAGTAAGAGCGGATTGGGGCGAAGTAGCATCACCCACCGAGATTATCCCGCGTTTGCTGGCGCTTACCACCTCATTTTGAAAGTGTCGCGCCGGAATATAACCATACACCGGCTTGATATGCGCGAATCCTTCACCCGGTTCTTTGTACGAGCTTAAAAGCTCGAAATAACGCTCAAAAAGGTCGAGTAGGCTTTGTTTGGCAGCTTTATCAGGAGAAACGGTATCATAGTAAAATACATACACCGTCATTTCACCATGTCTGCCGGGGAATCCTTCCCAAATCAATTGCCGCCCAGATTGGGCATGTGCAACCGTCAGAAGCACATCACCAATTTCAGAGTCAACTTCTTTTTCGCCCTTGCCCGTTTTAAAGTTAATAGCGGTTGAACCAACTGTAGGGCAAACTCCATGAAAAGGTTTGCCGTTTTGAAGTACAAGCGAAAGGGGTGAAATCGAACCGAGCGCATTAACCGTCAGGCGTGCTTTATAGTATTCAAGCTCACCCGCTTGGTTTTGCACCTCCACCACCGAACGCACTTTACCCCGCTCAGTGACATAGACCTTTTTAAAGGAACGAAAATCACGAATGACTCCGCCCGCCTCTTCAAATTTGTGCCTTGCCATTTCCAACAAAGTGCCGAGGTCAATTGCGACATCCAGAACGCGGTCAAGCCATAATTCTGACGGTTTTACCCCTATATTCTTGTTATAAAAGCGTATTACCCCGCGTTTATAGCGAGAAGATACCGCTTGTTCAAGTTCTTCGCGGGTAAACAGACCGACTTCAACGAATTTTTCCAGTTCTTCATCGCTGATGTTCCACTCGCGATGGCTAGTACCTACCCGCCGTTGGTCGAAAACCAACACGCGGTAGCCCTTGCGTGCCATTACCGCCGCGCTAAACAAACCCAGCACGCCCCCGCAATATACCAAATCATATTCTTCAGTTGAAGGCGGCAAGTTGGCTTCAAAAGGAACGTATTGCAGGGTTTCACCCTCTTGCGGCATTTCACCTCTGGCTATTTTTTTCCAGCGTTCTTCAATAGCAGTGATATATGTAAGGTGCTGAAGACCGCCCTCAATTTGACGAAGGGCGGCAACAGTTTGAGGGTACTTTTGAGAAAGACTCTCCGCGAGAGTTGCAGCTTCGGATGAGCTTACTTCAGGTAAAACTGCTTCTGCTACGCAAGGTACACAAGCAGCATCTACCCTATCATCATGGTTATCTAGATATGAAGTTTTAGAGGTTAGCATCATTTTTGCCTATCAAGAGTATTAATTAGAAATATAATTATACCCTTGATAGCATCAAAGATGCTAACCCAACAGGTGAAATGTTAGAGCGGATTCTGTTAAATTTTACTAATTCCAAGGATTCTTACCATTCCGCTCATGCGGTTCTTCATCATCATCTTCTTCGTCCTCATCCCATTCATCCTCATCTTCAAGGCTAGTCTGGAATTTGTAATCTTTGAGGCTAGGAGTGAAAAAGTCAAGGCTGAAATCGCCTGCCGCACCCACCGGTTCGGTAATTTCATCCATAATCTCATCAATAACCTGCTGCACGGTAGTTTCATCCAGCGTTTCGGTAAACTCCGACCAAAGCAGCATGGTTACGAATACCATTTCCGGGTCGTAGTGAACATCCGCCTTACCGATATTAGTGGGCTGTTCATTCTCATCCATCACATCGGCATCAAATAGCGCCCATTGTTCTGAGCTACTGGTACGTACGCGCCTTTTAATTTTAATTCTCACAAATTTTCTCCTTATTGAGATAATGTCCAGTTTATTTTGCCGCTAACGCATTCAAATAATGCTTTACTTACAGTTTTTTTGCGCTAAATACAACCCCACCAACGAGAACGCCAGTAAGGCAAAAGCGAAAATATAAATGGTAAAGCGTGTACCGATAGAGGGAATAAGTAGTAGCACCGGAATAAAGGTGCCGATAATACTCCCCAGCGTGTTTAATGAAGAAATTCCTCCGGCGGTTTTACCGGCAGAGCCGATTTGCGCTACCCGTAGCCTTACCGCAAAGGGGGATACACAGCCTAACAGCGCCAAAGGTACTGCAAACAATAGCAATATGCTGAAAAGCGACCCGAAGAATATCCCACCATTGGCGCTTTTAAATGCGCTACCCACCAAATCCATTAGCGGTGAAGAAAGCGCAGGTATTAAGGCGGTAAAGATGGCTGCTATGGCAATAAGCCGATACAATACCGCAGGTTGAGGATACTTATCAGCAATACGACCACCCAGATAATAACCAGTTGCCAGAAATATCATGGTAAAACCGATTAGATTTGCCCAAATAATCAAGGAAGTGCCAAAAAAAGGGGCAATTAAGCGACTGGCGCACATCTGTATCGCCATTACCGACATGCCACATACAAACACAATTGTCAGCAGCAATGGGACGCGCATTACCGGGACTTTAGCGGGTTCTCTTTCAATGCTAATTGCGCTCATACTGCTTACTTACCTCCACCTAGCGCATAATCTAGGATAATTGTATCAATCACGCGCTCAACCGGCGCAAGGTCATCGGTGAAGAAGGCATCTGCTTTAGTCCACTCGCGGATGTCACCCTTTTCCAACGCAGTAGCGCCTACCGTTTTAATAAGGTCGTTAGAAACATATTTGGTAATATTTTCTCTGAAGTTCTCGATAGAAGTGGGTTGGTTAGTGCCGATTACCATAGTATTAAAATAACCGTCCACATTCACCAGATATACATTCGGATAGACCGTTTTCATGGTGCTTGCCAACGCCTCAACCAAACGGTAATCGCGTTTGCCGCCTGCATATTCGGGCGCACCTGCATTTACCACCGCTACACCGGTAGGAGTAAGATGGTCTCGCACTTGCTTGAAAAATTCCTGAGTAGTCAAATGGAAAGGGATGTAAGGTTGTTTGTAGGCATCCATTCCAATGATGTCATATTTTTCTTTGCTGGTAATGAGGTAATAGCGCCCATCATCGGCAATAGCTTTAAGATTAGGCTCATTCATATCAAAATACTTGCGCCCTACCTCAATAATCTCAGGGTCAACCTCAATTCCCTCAATCTGGATATTTGCGCCATAGGCACGAGTTAACTGTTTTGAAACGGTACCCGCTCCAAGACCAATCAGCATAGACCTTTTGATAGTCGTCTCTTTAATATCCTTATTAAAAAAAGGTGAAATCATGTAGTAGTCCCAAGGACCGCCCGTAAGAATACGGTTAGGGTCTTGATAGTAAATGCTGTGAACCGCCCTACCCTCGTTCAGAACCAAATCAAAGCGGAAAGTACCATCTCCAACAGGGCGTTTTACCACCTGAATATAGTTATCGGCAGACTCTTTCTCAAATACTAGCTCACCGTTTACCGCCGGACGAGTAACACCCTGTATGGTCAGAACTGCCAACGCTAGTATTATTGCCATGAACCCGGCATAAACAGGCACTCGGCGCGAGCGCAGCAAAAACAAGCCAACAGTTGAAAAAGCCAGCAATACCAGCGAAAAAGCGTACATAGTGGTGCGAGTTCCCACCAACGGAATCAGTATCAGCGCAGGTATGAAAGTACCAAGAATACTTCCAATTGTACTCAACGAGGAGATTCCGCCGGCAGCCTTACCGGTATTCGTCACATTTCGGGCGCGTAGATGAACTGCAAAGGGAGTAACGCAGCCCAACAGTATCACCGGAGCAGAAAACAGCAACAGGATACCAACAAGCGAACCGTAAAAAATCCCGCCGTTTACATTTCGGAAAGCATCATAAGCAATATCCAGAATGGGGCGCGTCAGGAAAGGAATCAAACCCATTGCTAAGCCCGCAAAAGCGGTTAATTGGTAAAGCACTTCTGGGCGCGGGAAGCGGTCTGCTAAACGCCCACCCAAATAATAACCAATCGCGAGATAAACAATTACAAAGCCAATGATATTTGCCCAGATGAGAAGCGAAGTGCCAAAATAAGGAGCAAGCAAACGGCTGGCGCACAGTTCGGTTGCCATTACCGACATACCACCCACAAATACTATTGTGAGCAAAAAAGGAGGTTTTGCCAATGCGGGGGCAGATGATCCTTCAACTAAAGCTTGCACAGCCCCGTTCCGCCCCAACGTATCCCCAAAACCGCTGGATTTGGAAGACTCGGTTCCGGCATTCTTTGGTTCTATTGCCATTTTTTTAAAATCTCCAAGAGTAAAAAATCGACACTACTTCAGGTCATTATAACCGTTAGGTATGATGCGGGCAAGCCAACCAAAGCGAAAACATTTGCTGAGCTTTTGTAGTACAATTATACATTGTGAAAAGTTCAAACAGGTTACACGATTCATAGAAAAAGAACCTTGTAACTTTAATGGAATAGAAAAATGTGGTATTATTTAGGCTATAAATTCTAATGTTTGGCTAAGCTCGTATTTGTGCGAGCAAAAAAAATCTAGAAAAAGGCGCAGTGGCATAATCTAAAATGGCAGAAATAACCTGGCTCGGTCACAATTGTTTTCGTCTTCGCAGCCGTGAAGCTACAATTGTTGCAGACCCCTATAGTAAGCGGCTTGGATATGATTTTGGAAGACCACGTGCAGATATTGTTACTATAAGCCGTCACGGGGATTCCTATGGTTTTGTTGAAGCGGTTAAGGGCGAACCTAAAGTCATTTTGGGTCCCGGTGAATATGAAATAAACGAAGTATTCATCACTGGAATTGGCTCTTATGCCGATATGGAAAAAGGCAAGTTGCGCGGCAAAAATACTATATATGTCTTTGAACTGGAAGGCATGTCAATTTGCCACCTAGGTACTCTTGGGCATCCGTTAACAGCCGAACACCTTGAGTTAATGAGCCGAATTGACATCTTGATGGTGCCGATTGGCAATCAAGGAACCATCACTGTAAATCAAGCTTCTGAAATAATCAGTGAAATTGAGCCACACATCGTAATCCCAATGCACTACCGGGTGGAAGGGTTAGATGCAGAACTGGACGATATTAGTAGGTTCAGTAAAGAAATGGGGATACAAGATATATCACCACAAGAAAAGCTAACTGTAAAGCCCTCGGATTTGCCGGAAGGCACGAAGGTCATAGTTCTAGACCATCGAAACAGTTACAAATGAGCGGCGAGAGGCGGGCTAAGTCCCGCCTCCCCCTTTTTATAAGCAGTTTAATAAGGGGGTAATGGTACGGGCGCAGCCTATGCAAAGCCTTATGGGGAAAGGAATTTGAAATAATGCCGAAATATATATTTGTTACGGGCGGAGTGGTCTCTTCGGTCGGAAAAGGCATTGCCGTAGCCAGTATTGGACGCTTGCTTAAAAGCAGGGGATTCTCGGTTAAAATCCAGAAATTGGATCCGTATCTAAATGTTGACCCCGGTACAATGTCGCCCTACCAGCATGGCGAGGTTTTTGTAACCGATGATGGAGCAGAAACCGATCTCGATTTGGGTCATTACGAGCGGTTTACCGACGAAAACCTCAGCCGCGCTTCTAATGTTACTACCGGACAGGTATATAGCAGCGTAATTGCCAAAGAAAGACGCGGGGACTTTCTAGGCGGCACTATCCAAGTAATTCCGCATATCACCAATGAAATCAAGTCGCGTATAGGGGCAGTAGCCCGCAATGGCAACCCAGACGTTGTAATCGTAGAGGTAGGCGGCACGGTTGGAGATATTGAGGGGCAACCCTTTCTGGAAGCGATTCGCCAGATGCGTAAAGATGCCGGACGTAACAACGTTTTATACATCCATCTGACTTTGCTTCCTATGATTTTGCCTACCAACGAGTTAAAAACCAAACCTACCCAGCACAGCGTCAAAGAATTGCGTAGCATCGGAATCAGCCCCGATGTTATAATCTTGCGTAGCGACCACCCAATACCGGATGAAGTGCGTTCCAAAATTGCCCTGTTCTGTGATGTGGAAATGGAAGGGTGTGTAGCTCTCCAAACCGCCAGTTCAATTTACGAAGTACCGTTGGTGTTGGAAGAACATGGGCTTGGCAATTACATCGTAGAAAGGCTAGGTTTACCAGCCCGTATCCCCGAACTGGAAGAATGGAAAAAATTGGTGGAGCGAATCCGCACCCCAAAGCGCACCGTTCGAATCGGGCTAGTCGGAAAATATGTGGCATTACACGATGCCTATCTAAGCGTAGCGGAATCGCTTCAGCACGCTGGATTGTATAACAATGTTTCGGTTGAAATATACTGGATAAACAGCGAATCTTTTGAAGGGGAACAAGGCTACAAGCGAGCGGTTGAGTTGCTCAAAAAGGTTGACGGCATTGTAGTTCCGGGAGGGTTTGGCGATCGTGGCATCGAAGGGAAAATCGTTGCATCCCGATTTGCTCGTGAAAACAAAGTCCCATATCTTGGGCTATGCTACGGAATGCAAATGGCAGTAATTGATTTTGCCCGGCACGTTGTCGGCTTAAAAACTGCAAATACCACTGAGGTGGATTCTCGCTCGATTGACCCGGTTATAGACGTGATGGCTGACCAACGCGATATTGCCGACCTTGGCGGAACTATGCGATTAGGCTTGTACCCTTGTCGTCTCACACCCGGCACTAAAACCGCTGCCGCTTACGGCAATGTAGAAGAAGTGCAAGAACGCCATCGCCACCGTTTTGAGTTCAATAACGCCTATCGTGAGCGTCTCACCAAAGCCGGACTTATTCTCAGCGGGCTTTCGCCGGATGGCAGGTTGGTAGAAGTTATCGAATTAAGAGAGCATCCTTGGTTTGTAGGCACGCAGTTCCATCCCGAATTTAAGTCAAGACCAAATCGTCCACATCCCCTGTTCCGTGACTTCATCGCAGCAACTATGAAGGTAATTCACGAAGGTGAACAGCATACGCTACCGCTTGATGAGACGCTACAGGTAACTGAAAAAGCGACTGGTTACCAACTATCTTCAATTAACTCTTAGAATCCGCTACGCTCAGCCACTAATTATGGTTGGGCGTATTTTAAAATTTAGCATTTATGCACTTCTTCATAGATTTTTAATAGAATAAAAATAGGTTGTTATAGATTATTTTAATAATTTAAGCTCAAATGTGTAAATCATATATACACAAAAAAATGAATCATCATTTAATAATAGCTGAATTTCGTCTTCTTTATCATCAGGCGAAATAAATTCTCAGAGATTTTTATTGGACTTTAACTTATAAACTATTGCGTTTTTTAAATATATGAATTATACTTTTTGCAAAGTTACAGAAATATATGTAGCACACGTTAGACTTTTACAAATTAGAGCAATGTAGCAAAGTTACAGTTAAGTGTAAAAGGTTAGGCTCTATATATGGTGAGGTTATTAGGCAATTTTTGCTCTATAATTGAACCAAACAACGGGAAAGGGTTTCTAATGATATTTGATGACATAAGCTTGATTTGCAGAGAGTGTGGCTCTGATTTTCTGTTTACCGCAGGTGAACAAGGCTTCTACCAACAGAAAGGTTTATTAAACCAGCCCGGTCGTTGCCATGAATGTCGCCAAAATAGAAAAGCAGCCTCAGCGCTAAATAACCAAGTTCTTGTACAAACACAACCGGAAATACCGCAGGTGCAAACAGATGCTCCTATATCCGGTGTAATTACCAGCACCGTTAAAGAAAATACCAAGATAAATTGTGCTGCTTGCGATAGGGAAACTACTGTTCCATTTCGCCCTAGGCTTTCTCGTCCGGTTTATTGCTACAAATGCTATAACGAAATGCGGGCTAATACTACCAGACCGCCTTCTGAATTAGCGCCGGTGGAAAAGAAGCAGGACGAAAACCACGAAGAATCAAATAAAGAGCCAGAACAGGTTCTTTAAGCAACTATCATTTATCGGGCGGGTTTAATTCAAATCACATTCCCGCCTTTCTTTACCTCAAATTCAGTTTGCCTCATTATCCCATGTCAAGTATTATTAGGAATATGTTAATATACATATAGCCTTTATATTCTTATTCTTTTTTTATTTATCGAAAATCCTTATATCCAAGGACTAAAGTCGCTAGTTTTACGACACTTTCGATAAGGTTGGCGCAATGTCGGATACTGAAAGCTTTAAGAGTGAGGGTGAAATTGGAAATGATTGGGATCCCGCTAACTTTGATGGGATTATTAATCAGTTTCAGCCTCGAATATTTCGGTTTATTTACTCTCTTGTTGGTGAAGCCGCCCTAGCCAGCGACTTAACTCAGGACACCTTCCTGAGCGCGTATCGCCATCTGATACGCCGCCACGAGATAAGTCAAAGCAGTGGTTTGCTAAGACAAAACGCTACGGATAACATGTCTGGATGGCTATATGCGATTGCTCGTAATATTGCATTTAGCGAAATCAGACGGCGTAAAATTGTCCGGTTTTTTTCATTTCGACAAAAATCTGCTATAAATCAACCAGAAAACGATTTTGACAGCTTAACAGCTACACCTACGCTTGTGCTGAGTAGTAGCCTTGAGAATCGCGCAACGCTGACCGATGAACTGGAAAGAGCCATCAAATTGGTGGGACGACAGAATCTGACCGCCTTATTGTTGCATATTGATGGGTGCAGTTACCGGGAAATCTGCGAGATTACCGGAGACTCCTTAGCCCGTGTTAAATCTCAAATCTTCCGTGCCAAAAAAAGCCTGCGTAAAGCCCTAACAGTACAAAGTACATCCAATAAATTGTTCGGAAATGAAACAGAGGAACAGCTATGAGTCAGCTAACCAAGACTCCTCACAAGCTACACCAACGTGAAGCTGAACAACTGATTTCACTATATCAAGATGGCGAAGCAAGCCCGGCACAACAGCAACAAGTGGAAGAATTTATACTAGCTTGTTCCTCTTGCCGCAATACACTCAACGAGTATAGGCTCGTAAACGCCCGACTCGGTGAATATATGGGTAATGTAGCCGTGTCGTCTGCCACAACTCTTTTAGAAAATCTGGAAAAGCAGCGCATCCCTTCCAAAATAGCGCAACCTACGCGGTTAAGATTGCCAAATAATAATGGATTCAGGCAGGTAGTGGCATATTCGGCATTATTATTAGTTACCTTAATCGGCTTTTTCCTATTAATTTACCAGACACAAAAACAATCCGAGCAAATTATACCAACTGTAACCCCTGTTCCTACCCCTATAGCAAATACGCTACAGCCTTATTCCTCCACAGCTGCGGATATTTCCCCGGTTTTAGATAAGCCGCTTATACCTTCTCCATCCGTTGCGCCCGCCAAGGTTCCGGTTGTACCTGTACCAACTAGCGTGATTAATCCGAAACCTTCTGCCAGCGTTGCTCCGACAAGCGTTTCTGATAAAACATTTGCGGCTGGATGGATCGCTTATATCGGAAAAGAGGATGGAGAAATATACCTGACTCGCAGCGACGGTTCTATTAAAGTGCAATTGAGCCAAAAAAGCGCCGAAAGTAAAGTGCAGTGGCTCCAGCTTGTGTGGTCTAACAACTCGAAGGGGCTTGCAGCGGTCGGTTACCAGATAGATAACCGCAAATACGGTATTTACCGATTCAGGGTTGATAATCCACCTGTGGCGCAAGCAGCCCCAGATAATTTTGTGGGAGAGGGAATAGCTCCAGTCTGGTCACCGAGCGATTCAAAAATAACCTTCCTAGCTGGTCCAATAAGAGATTCAGGAAACGGCATACTCAAGGGGCAACCGGCGTTATTGGACATGAAAAATAGCGCAGCTTTGATTTTGAATCAGGAATATACTACGCTGACACCGCAATGGTTTGACGATGAAAAGCGCGTGCTGTTAGGACAAAACCGAGTAGTAAAACTTGATGGTTCTGCGATTGGCTCGTTTGATATTTTCGATAACCTTTGTGTGGCGGCTAGTCTCTCGCCCAAAGGCAATAAACTGGTGGTACTTGAATATACAGGCTCCGGGTTTCGTCCGGTTCTGTACGATTTAAATCAAGGCATAACAGGGGTTTTGAAACCGACTTTCACCTTCAAAACAATTTTTACAGGAAGCCTAGGTAGAGGAACTGATTGCGGCTCTAACAGAATTGCATGGACTTCAGACAGTTCTGGATTCTACTTTTATATGACAGAAGGAGGGTTGCCGCAAACATGCTGGGCTAATCCTGCTTCAGGGCAATTTCAGTGCCTTAGAAACGTTATTAATCCCGGCTTTTCCTTCGATGCCTCAGCCTATGCCGATTTTAACCCCCAAACCGGGCAGATTTATACTGCTCTATTTGGAGATAGACCTTCTAACCCGCGAATAATTGCCGAAAGCAAGGTTCCGCCCGTCTGGCAACCGGGTTTATAAATACTTGCTTTTAATCAAGCGGAGAGCTATAATGTTCTTTGCCCCGATAACGCCAAAGTGGTTATCGGGCTTTGTTTGCGCTTAACCTCAATCAGGAGTAGGGAACTAAAATGGCAAAAGACGTAAAGCTTTCAAAAACAGTGCCTACAGGTCAGAATGTAAACCTGCCTACCGGACACAACTGCGAAAAGTGCGGAAATATGACCACTGAACGCACTCTGCAAGTGGTAAAGACGCTCAAGCCGGATGGCAGTAGGCAGACTAACTTCTTCCACCGCGACTGCACCAAATACTAGTCGCCTGAGTTTTAAAATGAAGAAAGAGGGGTTATTTTTGCCCCTCTTTTTTTTATACAATCGCAGCAGGTTTTTAAACTGCGGGAGGGTTTATGCAACCCTCCACCAATACCCATTACCCTGATTTAGACTTGTTTTATCTAGCTTTGATTGTAACGACCGGACCGGGGGTAGCAGGAAGCTCAGTAGAAGCATTTTCCGACCTATTTCTGGAAGCTTGTGCGTGACGTGGCTTTTTACCCCAATCCGTTTCAGCACAATAACGGAACAAAGTGTTAAAAAATTCGCGCACACTTGGAGCTACGATTCCGGCATCTTCCAACAGCACCGCAGTTTTGCTGTTATCAAATTCGAGCCGCATACCGAGATACGGATAATACGGTGAACCTAATTTTATGGTCTTATAAGTGCGTTCGTCCAGCAGGTATTTACCAATCGGACCACTCAACAAATTTACGAAGCGTGGGTCAACCACAATAGGCTTTTTGACATTGAAGTAAGAAAGCGCGGCTTTAGCAACCTCCCGTACTGTTACAAGGTTAGAACGACCGGCTGTAAGATGATAAGTATTGCCAACCGTTTGAGGTAAGTTGCACATGTAAGCAGCGCCCGAAGCTACATAATCCACCGGCACAAGGTCAACCCTGCAATGTTTATTGGCAGGCATTACGCGCATCTGGTTGTTGGCATAAGCACGCAAGGGCCAGTAGAAAGCCTTATAATTGATTGTTTCGCCTGTTCGGGAATCTCCTACAATAATGCTGGGGCGCATTATGGAAGCGGGCAAGTCATTCATTGCGGCACGCACCAGTAGCTCGGCTTCATATTTCGTCTGCTCGTAAGTGTTATGGAAGCCGGCTTTATGTTCAAGCTCGTCTTCGTATGCCACACCGCGACGTTTTCCGGCAACATAAGAAGTGCTGATGTAGTTAAACCGACCTTCATTACCGGCTTTTCTGGCAGCCCGTGCCAAATCAAGAACGTGGGAGGTGCCTTCCAGATTTATTCGACGTGCATCGTTAAGAGGCTGATCAAACCTTACACCCGCTGCGCAGTGCATAACCTGCCTGGTACGAGAAGCTAGATCATCCCATGCTTCTGAGGACAAGCCTAAGCGCAATAGGGTAATATCGCCATCTAGCACGCTCAAGCGGCTCAATTTCTTTTCCAAATCCTCACCGGTAAAATGGCGGCGCACAATGGAAGTGATACGCCTTTCAGCGGTAGCTTCTTTGTTTCCACGCGAAACCACTACCAAATGAAAATCAGGTTGCCTTTCCAACATTTGGCATAATAATTCCTGACCTAAAGCGCCGGTTGCGCCGGTAAGAATACACAAATTCCCCTCAGGTAATTGAGGTAATTTACTAACCATAGTCCGCAATCCTTTCTGCCACCGGCATCAAGTGGCAAGATGAGCGCAATAGAACTGAGGCGCTACATTTTTGTTGTCAGAATAGACTCAAAAAACCTTGAACGCAGTAGTAGTGGCTACAGTAGAAAAAAAACCCTTCCCAGTAATTTGGAAAAGGGTTTTAAAAATAGATTTTACAAAGTGAGGCTAGAGCGGTATGTTCCCATGTTTTTTCGGAGGATTAGTATCGCGTTTGTTTTTGAGCATCTCCAACGCGGTAATAATCTTGAAACGAGTGTCTTTTGGCTCGATAATATCATCAATATAACCGCGCCCTGCCGCAACATAGGGACTGGCAAACTTCTCAGTATATTCGGCTTCAAGTTGCTTGCGAGTCTTATCGGGATTATCGCTTTTCTCAATTTGGTCTTTGAAGATAATATTAACTGCGCCATCTACGCCCATAACTGCGATTTCAGCGCTGGGCCAAGCGTAGTTAATATCGCCACGCACATGCTTGGAACTCATAACATCATATGCGCCGCCATAAGCTTTACGTACTATAACTGTTACCTTTGGAACTGTAGCTTCACAATAGGCGTAAAGCAGTTTCGCGCCATGCCTTATAATACCGCCATATTCCTGTCCAACGCCCGGTAAAAAGCCCGGTACATCTACAAAAGTGACAATAGGAATATTAAAGCAGTCGCAGAACCGCACAAAACGAGAACCCTTATCGGCAGAATTTATATCTAGCACCCCTGCCAATACTGCCGGATTCTGTGCCACTATCCCAACGCTACGCCCACCCATATGAGCAAACCCTATGACAATGTTCTGAGCGTAGAATTCCTGAACTTCGAGGAATTTCCCATCGTCCACCACATGTCTGATAAGGTCACGCATATCGTACGGCTTGTTCGGCGAGTCAGGAACAATAGTATTTAATATCTCGTCTCGGCGAGTGGGTGGGTCATTGGTAGGAACAAAGGGGGGGTCTTCCACATTATTGCTTGGCATAAAACTCAACAATTCGCGCAGAAGGGCAAGGCATTGCACTTCATCTTTTGCGGCAAAATGAGCTACACCGCTAACTGAGTTGTGAGTAGCAGCGCCACCAAGCGACTCAAAATCTACTTCTTCATGGGTAACCGCTTTGACTACGTTTGGTCCGGTTACGAACATATAACTGGTATCCTGCACCATCGCAATAAAGTCGGTCATAGCAGGGCTGTAAACCGCGCCTCCGGCACAAGGTCCAAGAATTGCCGAAATCTGGGGAACAACACCGCTTGCCAACACATTACGCAGGAAGATGTCAGCATAAGCACCCAGTGATACAACGCCTTCCTGAATACGAGCGCCACCGCTATCGTTTAAGCCGATAACGGGAGCGCCATTTTTCATGGCTAGATCCATTATTTTGCAGATTTTTTCTGCATGTGTTTCGGACAGCGAACCGCCAAACACCGTGAAATCTTGGGAAAAGACAAAAATCAAACGACCATCAATTTTTCCATAGCCGGTGACCACGCCATCGCCCATATATTTCTGATTTTCCAATCCAAAATCTGTGGAACGGTGGGTCACGAAAGCATCTAACTCTTCAAAAGTACCCTCATCCAACAGAAGGTCAATGCGCTCTCGCGCTGTTAACTTTCCTTTTGCATGTTGGGCATCAATTCTTTTTTGACCACCGCCTAGCATTGCTTCTTTGCGTAAGCGGCGCAACTCTTCCACTTTTTCAAGATTAGATTTTACTTTAACCACGCCGTTTGCCGAGGAAGCGGGCTGCTGAGTGGTTTTACCGCCAGCGCTGGCTTCGAGTTTGGCTTTCGCGTTTGCGTCAGACATGCCTCATTACCTCACTCTATGAGAATAGACGACTTCTAAAATATAAAACCCGCGACTCGAATATTACCACATTTAAAATATTTCCGTGTAATTCATAACACTTTCTTTTAACTTGAATAGACACAAATCTTTGCCTGTGCTATGATTTAAGTACAAGAGGATGAAGGAATGACAATGCAAGACTTCGTATTTGAAATTGGTAAACAGTACCGTAACCGTCGCGGGATTTATACTGTAATCAGCATAAATCAACCCAAAATGCTGGTTTCTTATGAGGACGGTACAACCGCCGAGCTTACTATAGAGCAGCAGGCGAATATTGTGCGTAATATGCTGAATGAAGACTGGGCACGACAGACTCAGGAACAGGCAGAACTAATTAAAGCTGCCAAAGCACGCCCTACCCGTGTGCCAAAAACTGATTCAAAAGCGAAAGCTTCCGCTACCCCTAAAGCTCAAACTCCAAAACCGGAGAAAGAGCCTAAACCCCAGCGGGAAAATGTAGCTGCTCGGCGTTCGGCACAAGCATCAGAAGTGCCGGCTTTACACCGTACTTTGCTGGCGAATGACCCTAATGACCAGCTTTTCAGGGCAGACGAAATCCGTATCTTTTCCCAGTTTCGCGGTTATGGTAATCAAAACGCCCCTATCTGGTTTTTGGGGATGGAAGAACAAAGTGAATTTGGTGCTCTGGAATTAAAACACCGCCTCGCGATGGAAATTTACGAAGAACGGTTTGCAGATTTGCAAGCACGTTATCGTTTGGAGAAAATTCCAGTTTCTTATCACTTTGCTACACCCGAACACAAAATAATGGCGTTCGTGGGCGTGCGCTTCAATGGGGAAGGGCTTTATCCAAACGGGGAAAAGTTGGAAGAATACTTTGCAGCCAGCTTTGGTACAAGCGTCGGCAATGTGTTAATTTCAGACCTTTTGCCCTTGCCTGCTGGTAATGAGTGGCTTTACACCAACATCAGAATCAGCGACAATTCGATGTTGCAATATCATTTGCGTGACCGCAAGCTCTATACCCAAATGTTTTTGCCTGAGCGAATCAGCCTTTTCCAAGATATGTACGAATCCCTCAAGGCTAAAAATGAAGCGCCACGTTATATTTTCTGTTATGGCGGACGCAAACACTGGACGCACTACCGGAAAATTTTCCCGCTCAGTTATGTAGAAATTTCGCTAGAAATGCGAACAGGAGGTCCGGATTCTACGCTGATGCTTGGGCGTGACAACGATTCTGGCACATGGGTTATTCTTGCCGGGGCTTTTAGCGATTCTCGCGGAGATGTTACCAATCACCTGTGTGACCAACTTGCACAACGTTTGGAACAGTTGTAAAAAAAGACACGGCGAACCGTGCCTTTCTTTTGAGTCTTAGTGGCTCAAGACAAGTAAAAAAATTCTACACCAAAGGGCGGTAAGTTTATTTCTAAAACTTCTTCGCCCTTTATTTTTCGATAGGTTCGATTGAGCAACACCTGAATTGAATGGCTGTTATGATTAATAAGGGCGAAATATTGGTGTAGTTCCCCGGTTCGCACCACTTCCAAACCATCGACTAATGGCAAATTAGGGATAGCAGGAGTACATTCTATTCGGAATAACTCTTCCCACAGATAGCGATAAGTCTGTTCATTAGGCAACACGCCCAAATAATAGGCTTCTCCGGATTCGAGCTTTCGACATGCCAACGCCACTGAATTGGCAAAGAAATCAAGCTCATTCGATTTACCATAGCGCAGGATAATCTCCACATCTTCGCCCTGTTCCAGTCGTTCTGCCCATAAGCGTCGCGCATTCACTTGCCTGCCTGTTACCTCATCGCACAAGAGTAAGGGTATATCACCACAGGCAGGCTGATTACCTAAAATTTCTCCGTTAAAATTGCCCGGTATGAAAGGCGGGAAAGAGATATATTCCTCCACCCCTATATGCAGCCAATCTTTGAGGGCGTAAGGTTGCCCCTCGTCACTCCAGATATTGCTTGGCTCTTTCGCTCCGGCTCTAGTCACAAGCAATAGCTTGCCGCCTTCTTCGACATAGACGCGCCACATATCGGATGTATAATAATCTCCAATAATCGGGGCAGGCGCAATCACTAGAGAGTATTCTTTCAATTTTACTGCCGGGTAATCGTGCGGCAAAATATCAACCGGAATATAACGCTTATAAAGGCTATTGTGTAAATCCTTAACAATTTGAATATAATCGAAAGCTGCGTTATGTGGTTCCAGTTGCAAAGCCCATAAATCATCATAGCTGAAAAGAATAGCTACACGAGCTTTTTGTCGTCTGAAAAATTGTGGCGGCAAAGCATCCAATTCTTTGCTCAAATCCATAATCTCATAATAAGCGCGGGTTTGAACGCCTTCGTGAGATAGGATAGCGCTATGATATTGTTCGCCGCCAAAACGTGATTGCCTCCAACTAAAATAAACCGCGCCCTGCCCACCCCTCAAAAAGTTCTGGAGCGTCCAAAGGCGCACTTGCCCCGGATATACTGGAGGGTTATAGGTAGTCCAATTAACCGAACCAACCGCTTGTTCCATGACCCAATACGGTTCGTTCTTTAAACCAAACATAAAATCGTGATAGAAAGCTATCTCTGAAATAGCCTTCATACCATGCGGGTAATTATCCCACGAAATAAAATCAAGCGGGGCGCTTAAATCATGAAAGTTGACGTTATCATCCCCATAAAATACATTATGGGTAATAAAACCGCGTTTGGGTGTCCAATGTTCACGAATCGCGTCCACCTGTAGATTAAAATACTCCAACGCATTATCGCTGGCAAAGCGGCGATACTCCAATTCTAGGCTAGGGCTATAACCCGCCCCGGTTTGGGTGGGCAGAGGAATTTGCGACCATTCTTTATAAATCTGACCCCAAAAAATAGTACCCCATTCCCGGTTCAACACCTCAATGGTTTGATAGCGGTTTTGCAGCCAAGCGTACCAGTTGGTAGCGCAGCGTTGACAATAACAACGGCAATTGCCATGATTGCCCATTTCATTATCAACTTGCCAACCTATGATGGAATAATTATTTAAATAGTGACGCGCCATTTCCCGCGCAATCCGCGTAACCTGCGTGCGATAATAGGCATTGCTAGGGCAATAGAAATGTCTTCCACCAACCGTAAGAACATGCCCATCGCGGGTATGTGCCAGTATATCGCTGCGATGTTCTGCCATCCATGGGGGAGGTGCAGCCGTAGGAGTACCGAGAATTACCCGCAAACCCTGTGAATTTAACACATTAATAGCTCTATCCAACCATTCAAAATCATATTCTTCGGGACTGGATTCGATTTTCCCCCACGAAAACTCCGCAAGGCGCACGACTTTTAAGCCAATTGTACGCATTTGCTCGGCATCCAGTTGCCAGCGTTCTTCAGTCCAATGTTCAGGATAATAAGCCACACCCAAAACGGGGCGGGGCAGGTAATTCGACATTTTCAAGACCTCTGCAAAAATAAGCTTTTGATTTTTCTTCTGAAAGATTAGGTTAACTAGTTCACCTTGTCAACCTTCTGCTAATCTTCTAAATTAGAGTCTAGGGGAGCTGAAAAGGCGAAGGACTCGCGCTATCGTGATTTACCAATACATAAGCAAATGAAATTTTCCGGGCTGCTTGGAGCTATTGGGGTTGGAAAGACGGGCTAAATTTCCTAAGCCTATTCCAAGACCGTTAAAAGTAAAATTATTTGCCATATTTTAACCCTTATTCTAGCCTAATAGCCTCATATTCAAAATGCGCCATGTTGAACTTTTATACGATTAAGTTATAATATCCTTACTGTAAAGATTTCGTTAGCCCTTGCTAAAGCGAACAAACAGAGGGGAAGGGTAGAAAGCTTAGCGCCGGTAATATCTTCACCGGTACCACCGCCAGTTATCTCCCTCCAATCATTGCAATTAAAAAACCTGACTCATTTCGGTACCAGGTTGTTCCGGAAAGGAGAAGAGCCTATGAAAAGCTACAGAACGGAACAGATTCGGAACGTAGGCCTATTTTCGCACGGCGGAGCGGGCAAAACGTCTTTAGTCGAAGCGTTGCTCTTCGATAGCAAGACTATTAACCGTTTGGGTCGCGTGGACGATGGCAACACCGTTAGCGATTTTGACCCAGATGAGGTGAAGCGCCATATTAGCGTTAGCGCCTCCGTTGTGCCGTGCGAGTGGAACGATACTAAGATTAACTTGATTGACGCTCCCGGCTACGCTGATTTTATAGGTGAAATTAAATCTGCGGCGCGTGTCGCCGATTCGGCGCTTATCTTGCTTGATGCCACCGGTGGGGTTGAAGTAGGCACCGAACAGGTATGGGGCTTTGCCGCCGAACGAAACTTACCGCGCATCCTCTTTGTAAACAAACTAGATCGCGAAAATTCCAATTTCTTCAACGCACTTGAAGCAGCCCAACAATCCTTTGGGTCAAATGTAGCCGCGCTGCAAATTCCGGTAGGTAAAGAAAGCGGTTTTAGAGGAATAGTTGACCTCATCACCCGCAAAGCTTACCTGTATAGTAACAGCCGCGATGGCAAATTTGAAGTGGCGGATATTCCCGCCGACCTGAAAGAACAAGCAGCCACCCTGCGCGAAAAATTGGTGGAGCGCATTGTCGAGGCAGACGAAGAATTGATGTTGCGGTATCTGGATGGGGAGGAAATAGGCGAAGAAGAGTTGGGCAAGGCTTTGCCAAAAGCGGTTGCCTCTCAACAACTCTATGCAGTGCTATGCGGAAGCGCAACCGCCAATATCGGTACAGCCCAATTGCTTGATTTCTTAGCGCTGGATGCGCCTACTCCTAACGAGGAGGGCAAAACATGCGACTCGCACGCTTCGCTGGAAGCTATTGTCTTCAAAACCGTCGCAGACCCGTTTGGACGTATTACCTACTTTAAGGTAATTAACGGCGTGTTCAAGGGTGAAGGGCAGCTTTACAACGCCAGCAAAGGCAAATCCGAGCGGGTTGGCGTTGCTTTAATGGTTCGGGGAAAAGAGCAAATTCCTGTTCCAGAAGTGGTAGCTGGAGATATTGGAGTGGTGGTCAAATTGCAGGAAACCAACACCAACGATACCATCAGCGCACCTGACAAATCGGTGGAATTGGCGAAGATTAATTTCCCCGCGCCACTCTATCGCGCCGCTATTCTACCTAAAACCAAAGCCGACCTTGATAAGATGAGCGCCAGTATTGGTCGTCTGGTAGAAGAAGACCTGACTTTACATGTTGAGCGCGACTCCTTTACCGGAGAGACAATCCTCAGCGGAATGGGCGAAAGCCATGTGCATGTGGCAGCCGAGCGGTTGCAGCGCAAATTCGGCGTGAACGTAACCATAGAGCTACCCAAAGTGCCTTATCGCGAAACTATTCTAGGCAGTAGCAAAGCCGAGTACAAGCACAAAAAGCAAACCGGAGGACATGGTCAGTACGGTCACGTGCTAATCGAAGTATCACACGCCGAAGATGCCGACTTTCAGTTTACCGAATCAATCGTGGGTGGTGTAGTGCCGCGCAACTACATTCCGGCAGTTGAAAAAGGAGTACGCGAGGCGCTATTAGAAGGCATCGTGGCGGGCTTCCCGGTGGTAAACATCAAAGTGAACCTGTACGATGGTAGCTATCATCCGGTGGACAGTAGCGAAATGGCGTTCAAAATTGCCGCTTCTCAAGCTTTCAAGAAGGGTACCTTGCAAGCAAAGCCCGTCTTGCTAGAGCCGATTTACGACTTGAAAATCACCGTGCCAGATCACTTTATGGGTGATGTGATGGGCGACATCAACAGTCAGAAACGTGGGCGAGTATTGGGCATGGAGCAGATTGGCAATGGTTACACCATTGTGGAGTCACAAGCACCTCTTGCGGAAGTGCAACGTTATGCTACCGACCTACGCAGTATGACGCAAGGTCGCGGTATCTTCACAATGTCCTTTTCACATTATGAGCCAGTGCCGCAGAATATTGCGGAACACATAATTGAGAAGCACAAGAAGGAAATGGAAACCGCCGCTACACATTAGCTATAAACCCTTTTTAACAGTAAAGAAAAAGAGCGGGGATTTTTCCTCGCTTTTTATTTGTCGCTAAATATTACGCTAAAGCTAACGACTTAAAATAAAGTTACCCGCATGCAAAAATTCGCCGCAAGCGTTATAATTCCCCATACTTGAGAATTTTGTAACAAAGGAGCCATTTGCGGACTTGAAAATTCTGATGCTGACCTCCTCCTACCCTAAATATCGGGGGGATGTCACTGCGCCGTTTATCGAAGAAATAGCCCAGAACACACAAAAGCTGGGACATGAAGTGACTGTGATGATGCCCTATCATCCCGACTTGCGCCGCCAACCTGTCGAAAATGGTGTGAAACTCTTTAATTTTCACTATAGCCCCTTCAAAAAATGGAATATATGGGGCTATGCCGCCTCACTTGAGGGGGATGTCAAGATTCGACCGCTGATTTATCTACTCTTACCCCTTGTGTTGTTGAGTAGTTTCTGGCATATGTGGAAATTGACACGCTGTGAACGCTTTGCTATGATTCAAGCTCATTGGGTTATACCAAACGCCCCGGTTGCCGTATTAATCGGCATGCTCCGTAAAATCCCGGTGGTAATCAGCATGCACGGTTCGGATGTATATATAGCGGAACGATTTAAACCGGTAGGATGGGTAGCACGCTGGGCTTTTAAACGGGCGGCAGCGGTCACTGCTTCTAGCCCCGACCTTATGCAAAGGGCGCAAAAGCTAGGAGCGCCCCTGCAACCGCACAGAGCGGTAGTAATACCCTACGGAGCAGACCCTTCGGTATTTCGTGCGCCTGCAATGCCCCGCCCTGAACTACGCCAAAAATTGGGCTTCGGCGAGGATGAGCAAATCCTGTTCTGTATCGGGCGGTTGGTTTACAAAAAAGGCTTCGAATACGCAATCAAAGCGTTACCGCAGGTTTTACTAAAATTTCCCAGAGCGCGGCTGATAATTGCCGGACAAGGTGACTTGCACGCCGAGTTGGAAGAGCAAGTGCTGGCAGCATGCGTAAAAAAACACGTCACTTTTACAGGAGCAATCCAACACGATAAAGTGCCGGAGTATTTAGCAGGGTGTGACCTTTTTTTATTGCCAAGTATTGTTGACAAGAGTGGCAATGTGGACGGCTTGCCCAATACATTAATGGAGGCACTGGCAACAGGGGTGCCGGTAATTGCTTCAAGTATTGGGGGAGTAGCGCTGGCAGTTGAGGATAAGGTAAACGGTCTATTGGTAGCACAGCGTGACTCAGCTGCGCTGGCGGAAGCAATCTGCCTGCTTCTTTCGGATAGCGAGAAAAGAAATAAATTTGCTGCGGCGGGGCGAGCGCGAGTTGAGCGCGAATTGAACTGGACTGAAATTGCACGCCGTTATCAGAAAGTTTTTGAGGACGCAAAATCAAATGCTAATTGACAAAATCAATAATAAACAGGCGAAAATTGGCATAATAGGTTTGGGATATGTGGGTTTGCCGGTTGGTGTGGCTTATGCCGAAGCCGGCTTTCGCGTAACCGGGCTGGATGTTTCTCAAGCGCGGGTTAAAATGCTCAATCGGGGCGAAAGCTATATAGATGACATTCTAAGTGAGAGGCTCTTGCCTATACTGGCAAACGGCAGCTTCAAAGCCAGCTTTGACCCCAGCGTGTTGGCTGCACAGGACGCGATTATCATTTGCGTGCCTACCCCCCTTAATAAAACGCAAGACCCTGACCTAGCCGCCATCAAAGCCGCCACCAAAGACATTGCCGCTAACCTGCAACGCGGACAATTAATTGTGCTTGAAAGCACCACTTATCCCGGCACCACTCAGGAAGTTATCCAGCCTATTCTGGAATCCAGAGGCATGAAAGTGGGTGAGGATTTTTTTCTGGCATTTTCACCGGAACGTATTGACCCCGGCGCAATTGGCAGCAAGGGCTGGCGTTTTGAAAATACTCCCAAAGTAGTGGGCGGTGTTACCCCACAATGCCGCGAACTGGCAAGCACGCTTTATTCAAAGGTAGTAGAAAAAGTTGTGCCAGTATCCTCGCCCAGTATCGCCGAAATGACCAAGATATTCGAGAACGTCTTTAGGGTGGTAAACGTGGCGCTAGTAAACGAAATGGCGCTGCTCTGCGACCGGATGGGGCTGGACGTGTGGGAAGTGCTACGCGCTGCCAACACCAAACCTTTCGGTATCATGCAATTTGCGCCGGGACCGGGCGTAGGGGGACATTGTATCCCAATTGACCCTTTCTATCTCACTTGGAAAGCGCGTGAGTACGATTTCCACACTCGCTTTATCGAGTTGGCAGGTGAAATCAACTTGCAAATGCCCTACCATGTGCGTGAGCTAACTATACGCGCCCTGAATCGCAGCGACAAGGGTTTGCATGGCGCAAAAATTCTGGTATTGGGCGTAGCCTACAAGAAGGATGTGAGCGATTTCCGCGAGTCTCCTGCCATTAAGATTATTTCCTTATTGGAGAAAGACGGGGCGCACATAACCTATCACGATCCGCATGTGCCGGAGCTAAAGGAAGGGAATACCACGCTTCAGTCGGTTAAGCTAGACCAACAAACCCTGAATGAAGCAGATTGTGTGCTGATTATTACCGATCATAGCGCTTTTGATTACGAAACGATTGTGCGCGAATCCAAAGTAATAGTAGATACTCGCAACGCCACCGCGAAAGTGGGCGAGAATCGGGATAAGATAGTTTTATTGTGAGTATCTCCCAACAAGGGCTAACTACCAATCAAAAAAAGCAGCCCAGATTCCGCCCTGATTGGTGGTTGCTGGCAATTCTCGGCGCAGGTTTGGCATTGCGTCTGCTGGTTTGGCTAATTGCAACGCACCGCTATTTTGTTATTGATGAGGCTGAGTATTACCAGATTAGCTCAATACTGGCGGATGGGCGAGGTTGGCAGTTTTACGATGGCGCAACATGGGTACGCCCGCCGCTTTTTATCCTAATGCTGGCGGGGTTTTTCAAATTATTCGGTCATGACCTGATAATCATCCGGCTATTCCAAATTTGTCTGAGCCTTGCTTCGGTCTATCTGCTGTATTGGCTGGGTAAACGGCTTTACGGAAGGCGCACCGGGTTAATAGCAGCACTGCTGGCTTCGATTGCTTGGCCCTTTGTGGTTTTCCCCTATCTGTTGCTATCCGAAACGCTCTTTATTTTGCTCTTTCTAGTAAGTGTTTGCTTTTTTGCTGAGTTCTTCGCCACCTCAAAAACCGATTCCCGCAATAAATGGCTACCGGAAAGTCGTACAGAATGGCTAACATTGGTAGGGGGCAGTTTCTTTCTAGGTCTCTCCGCCCTAACACGCGGACAAGTGCTAAGCTTCGTACCTTTTCTGGCAATATGGTTCTGGATTGGCACAGGACGCAAGTGGAAGCCCACTATAGGCGCGTTTGTGGTAATGCTGGTAATCTTTGCTATTACCGTGTCACCTTGGGCGTTGCGGAACTCCAGCGTTTATGGTCGTCCTTTCATTGACAATACTGGGGGTTATAATTTCTTCCTCGGCGCAATGAAGGGCAGGAATGGGGCGCTGGTTTCTCAAACCCTCGAAGCGGTCAAAAATATGGCTGAACGCGATTCGGTTGGTTACCAGAAAGGGCTAGAAATCTTTTTCAAAGACCCCGCAGCATTCATTTTTGATAAGGGTATCAAAGAAGCGCTGGATTTCTGGCAGATTAACTACGGCGCAGACGAACGGTTGGTTGGCGGGTATTCGCTTGGTCAGATAAACCCGCCTTGGTTGCTGCTGGATGCAACCCTTAACGACCTGTTATACTTAGTGACAGGCGCGTTGGCGATGCTCGGTCTGGTAGTTGCAACCTCCAACAATAGGGCAGTTCGCAGTTTCGTAGTAATCTGGACGGCGCAGAACATGATTCTGGCTTTCACCTTTTTCGCAGTAACGCGCTTCCGGGTGTCGGTTTACTTCTTCCTGTTGCTGTACGCTGCCTATACGATGGCAAATTGGCGCAAGGCGCTGGCGTGGTTCAAGCGTCCTTTGCGAAACAGCCGGGTTTTGCGTTATGCGGTGGGCTTGGTTTTACCTGTACTCTTTCTAGCGGTGGCACTGCCTTCTTACGCGCCCTTTGCTTACCTGACAGGATTGGACAACCAATGGGGGACAGCGCTAGGGCTGGAACGTTGGAATGAGCAGCAAAACGCGCAAGAGGGCGACCGCTTGCGGCTTGAAGGTAAGTATCAGGAAGCGCTTAACGCTTATGCTAAAGCCAATCAGAGCATACCAGCCACACAAATCAGCATAGGGTTGACCGAAGCGGCACTAGGACGGTTTGATGACGCAATAGGGCGCATTGGGCGCACTTCACAAGATATTTCGCAAAGCCATATTGCGCTAGGCTATATCTATCTGTTACAAGGCAATATAGCATACGCTCACGGCGAGTTTAATACCCGGCAGGTGGCGCTTGACCAACAAGCAGACGAATGGGCGTGGGAAAAATTGCCGACTTCACCACTACCTGACAACACGCTTGTTATCGGTGAGTTTGATTGGGGTTACACTTACGGCTTCCAAACCTACGAAAAAGATGCCCAAACGGGCAAATTGTATCGCTGGACTTCAGGGCGTGGGGATAGTGGGCAAGAGCTTGCGCGGCTCAAATTCCCCAACGCTGGTACGCAACACCCCGTTGAAGTGAATTTACGACTGCGCGGTTTCCGTCCTGACAGCCTTACGCCACCGCTGGTTGAAGTTTACGCTAAAGGGCAATTGCTAGGCAAGGTGCAAACTTCCCGCAATTGGGAAACCTACAACCTGAAACTACCTTCAAACCTGAGCGGGGACATCATCATCGAGTTAGGGGCGGATACCTTCGTACCCGGCTCGAACAGCCGCCGTGAACTAGGCGTTATGGTCGAATCTGCCACCCTTAAATAAGTGAATGGCTCTCTCCCTTCAAAAGAAAGAAGAGAGCCGGAAGATTTAGAAGTCGAGGCGCAGGGTTATAATTTTGTGAGCAAGAGCCGAGAAGTTGTAACTGCCGTCTGCTTCCTGCTGCAAGACCTTCACCGTTTCGTTTTCCTCTAAATTGACCAAACTGACACTAGAGAATTGTCGGAAGAAACGTACCTTGCAAATCGGAATATCTCTATCGCTAGGATTCCAGAGCCGTACAATAACTGCCGCCCCATCATCGCTGCCTTTAATGGTGCTGAGAGCCATCACGCGCGGCTGAATTTCCACGAAACTCTGAGAAATCGGCAATTCTCCTGTCTGTTTCGCTGCCATCACGCCAATCATAGGATGGTTAAAGGCGTGTGCTTGCTGCTGTGCGCCTGAAACCAGCCATTCGCCCTTGTGTGGCATAAGAGCATAGTGGAAATAGTGCCGTCCCTGACATTGTGCGCCGGGTGTTGGCATACCGGGTCCGGCATGACCGCGCCGAGTTTTGAGGTCGTCACGACTGAGCCAACCCACCGAACGCAAAAGCGTAATCGCAATGGCGCTGTTGCCATCAGGTAATTTTACAATTTCGTATTCCGGCAAACCTCGGTTAATAACAGTTAAGCCTAGCTTAGACTCTGCATCATTTATTGACACAAAGGTTTTCTGAGGCGCTTGTGGCATGGGGTCTTCTAGCCACTTGCTATCGAAACGAGGCACACCCACAGGGCGAGTAATAACATCAAAAATACCCTCCGCTTTACTTTCGGTTGCGGCAAAGGGCGCAGGGAAAAGCACTTGTAAACGATGGTCTTCCACCTTGTTGTGGAAAGCGGTCTCGAAATCAATTCGGCGCGAACCGGGAGTAAGCGTCACAACGGTGGTAAGGGAACACAGAGTCATCTCTTCGCTGCGAGATTGGCGGTCAGCTTTGAGGCTATAAGGCAACTCTAGCGCAGTATTCACCTCGATAGATTGCTCCAGTTCGGAAAGTCGCACGAAAATCTGGGGAGCGTCAAAATAGCTCTCGATTCCTTTATCCTGCGATATAGGTGAAAAATTATACTCATCCCCTGCATCTGCCACATCTCTGAAACGATTAATTTGCGAGTAAACAGCACCAGTTTCTTTATCTACTATCGTGAGAAGCCCTGTCTTAGCCTCAACATCAATAGTATAAAACTCGTTTTCGATTGTCTCCGGTGCATTTTTTACTTCTTGCTTGAAAACAGGCTCATTTTCGTGTCTAGCGCGTAAGGCAAAAGTTTTGTAACCTATAGGCGGCACATCGCGGGACAAAAACTGAAGCGCGAGCGAACTCTGCCGATATGCAATCATCTTAAAGGTCTGCACCCCGTCATCAATGTACTTCTGAGCTTCGCTAAGAGCATGACGCATCAAAGCAGGGTTGGTAGGTGCAGCACTGTTATATACTGCCGTAACCTCTACCGTTACAATCTCTTTGTTAGATAACTGTCGGTCAAATTTTATATCGACCATGCTATAGCCCATGACCCGACCGTCATCATCAGCCTGACTCTTCATACCCATCAGCGCAAAAGCCGGAATATCCATACTGAATAAAACTTCGCGTTCACGGCGAGTAATCAAGTGCGGGTAGATAGCGCCATCAGCGTCGGTGATTACAAAATCATCGAAATCAGGATTTACCGAAACGGTAAGCGCTGTAGTATCTGTGCGCTTTAAGGGGGTGGGGTTGAATACCACAATCGGCTGGATTTTCTCCTCGCTTGAAACCGCCGCAGTATTGACCAGATTTGCAATGG
Organism: Candidatus Chlorohelix sp.; assembly: GCF_037138995.1. Taxonomy (NCBI): domain Bacteria; kingdom Bacillati; phylum Chloroflexota; class Chloroflexia; order Candidatus Chloroheliales; family Candidatus Chloroheliaceae; genus Candidatus Chlorohelix; species Candidatus Chlorohelix sp. The sequence goes on from NZ_JBAXHI010000001.1 coordinate 45,666, forward strand.
AACGGAAACCCTCATCGCGCAATTCAATAGAAATTTGCTCCGCCCAAGCATAGCGGGTCTTCATTTCTTCATGAACCTGATCAACACTGCATCCACAGATGCTATCGTGCGGGTCATTTTGCAAAAGGTATTTCCAAGCGGTATCGTAAAGCCCTTGCAAGGAAGCAGGGTCATAAGTAGATTTAGCATTTGGCAAGGCTTTGAACCACGCTAACGCCAAGCCCGCTTCGCGCTCTAACAAGCCCTCGACCCGATGATTCCACTGTTTTATCCATATACGCGCAGAGGTAACGCCCGGTAACAGATGCGCTAATTTGGGGTTGCGGAACTCGCCCCGATGGCGCGGTACATTGGGATTTTCCCACGCGCCGCTCTGACGCACCATTTCCAGAAATTGGGGCATTGTGCCGTGTACAAAGCGGTAATTTTTGCCCTTTTCCCGCATTATTTCCGCTACTTTTTTCAGGGTTTCGGGTAGTTCCGCCGTAGGTTCGGCGTGGTCATTGCCGTTCATTAAAAGAGTAACACCGCTGGTAGAGCGTTTTATGAGAAAATTCTCGACCGCTTCCAACTGTGCAACCGCCGATTCAACCCCAGTGTTAAAAGCTAGAGCGGTGCTGTAGCCACCGATATTGGCACTACCGGGCAAATGAGCCGAATTTACAATACTGCCGTCAGGCGCTTCCCAAAGAAATTCTATTTGGGTAATTTCAGGACCAACTCCACGCCAGAAAACAGCGGTATCAATACCAAAACCGCGCAGGATTTGGGGCATCTGGCTGATTTGCCCGAAAGAATCGGGGATATAGCCCACTTTCATAGGAGAGCCATATTTTCGGCAGGATTTCAAACCGCGCAGCATATTTTGTATGTGGGCTTCGCCGCTTATTAAAAACTGATCGGGCAGGATATACCAAGGACCTACCAGCAAGCGTCCGCTTTCAATATGACGTTTCAAATCGGCTTCGCGCTCAGGGCGAACTTCGATATAATCGTCCAGCACAATGGTTTGACCATCAAGCATAAAATGTTTGAAGTCAGGGCTGGTGTCCAGAATGTTCAAAAGTTTATCTATCAGGCGTACCAATTTGAAACGGTAATTCTGAAAGGGCAGATACCATTCTCTATCCCAGTGAGTATGGGTTACGACCACTAGAACATGCGCTAGCTGCGGGTTTCCCTGCTGCGATTTTGTATCCCCTATTTCCGCAATGGACATAGCAATTTTTCTCTTTTCTAGCATTAACAAAAAGGATCATAATTAAGATTCATTATAAGGGATGAGAGGAAGGTTTGCACTAACTAGATTGGAAAATGACTTACGCTTTCACTGAACACAATTAGGACTATTTTATTATAGCGCAAGCCACCGCCAAACTTAGAAAATAGTTTCGACTTAGAATTGGTTACGATAATAACCCGGGGCAAATATTGGGGGCGGCAACTCCCTTACAGGAGAGGTTTGAGGCACAACCCTTAGTGAAAAAACCCCGTTTTCTCGGCGTATCGCTTTTAATGCGGGGTTGAAATAGTGAGATAAATGCACCTGAGCGCGATCCTCTATTCTCCGCAATAACACTTCCATTACTTCCGCGCTGGTACGTTGTGGGGTTATAGAACAGACACTAACTGAAGGCGCACCTAAATCTATTTGTGCCAATGACATCAAGCCATTCCGCGCGGTAGCATCTATCAGTAACCCCGGCATGAAACCTGACTCGGTAAAGAAAGGCAAACGTTCAATGCTATCACGGCGTGCTGCACCCACCAAACAAAGCGGATTTATCACCCCTGACAGGCGCGGAAAGAATCCGCTCAGTAAAGGGCGAATACTTAATTCCGCCAGTTCGTCCATTACCGGGTGAAAATCATTTTCGTCTTCTTCTGAGAAAAAGCCACAGGACATTGCAAATTTTGTATAGGTGAGCAAGGGACCGACCAACCCGTAAATGTGGCGTGGCTCAAACCCGCTTACGCTTGGATCTGCCCATACCACAATATCCCCGCGTGCCTTACGCATAGCGTGCCACAACGCCTCCCCGGGACCGTTACTTTGCTCTGGCGGGTGTGGGCTATCGGAATGAACATAAATCACTTCTTCGCCCTCACCAGCGCCCAATAAAGTAAGCTCATCTGGGTCAAACAGAGAACCGGGAGCAGAAATAATAATTTCATCTACTAAAGCACAATCGCGCATCAAAGCAAAACGAGCGCGCCGGATATTCTCCGCCAAATTCATCGGTTGGACTTTGCCATAGACCGGGAAAACAAGACTAATACTTAAATTATTGCTGGCTTTAAGCAGAGTAAGGCTGCTCATGCTCCGAAATTCACGATAGCGGAAAGTATTCTGAGCAAACCACTGGTCAACCATTTCAGCTAACCGCTCATCATCACGATGCGGCGCACCCGGTTTAGTTACAGGCAACAAACGGTTAGCCTTAACTACCAGTAAGGGAGTTTCAAGTCGGCGAGATAGACGAATAGCCATTGACTCGTTCTCACCTGAAGGTTTCCCCTCCATCCCGCTTGCCCCTACCACCACCATATCATAATTCGGGACTTCACGTAAAATGCTGGTAGTAGGCTCACCCTGAACGGTCAGCAAACCCGCTCCGGGAGGCAATTCGCTTAAAATTTCAGAAGCATTAAAGCTATTGTCCACACTAAACGAATCAGTATAGGCAGGAGAATAATCGCTCAAATCTGTAGGAGATTCGACAGTTCCGGGAACAAGTTGTGAGAAGCTATGCAAAACCGTAAGCTTGCTTCCCCAAACTTCGGAAATGTGGGAAGCTAGCTTTAAAGCTAGACTACTATAACCACTGCCTCGAACAGGTAGCAAAATATTTTTAGCGGGCTTGAAACCATTAAAGCGTGCCAACACTATATCGCAGGGTGTGTCGCGCATGAGCATATCAATGGTAGAACCGTAAATAGCACCGGGAGTTTGAGTAGCGCCTTTCCAGTGCAACAACAACAGATTTGCACCTTCCTCATGCACCTGCTCCACTATCCCTTGCCAAACTTCGCGGGCGACCCGCACCTCAGTACGCACTTCCACTTTATTATTATTTTCAGGGGGAATGTAGCGCAGCATTGTACGATAAGCTTTAACCAAACTTGCGCCTTGGCTCAAAGGAGTATCGGTGGGAACAACCACTACGCCAAGTACCGTTACTTTTAAACGGTCGGTTTTCCCGGAAGAAACACCGGAAAGCGTGGTAGCCAAATGTACCATGTCCTCAGCCGTATTTGGATTTAGAATCGGTACAATTACCTTATACATCGGTGAGCCTGATGGTAGAAATTATAGTGGTGCATGTTTGAATGATATGCTAGCGATAGAACCTTGTCAATCGCAAATTTCTATCTATTTTTTACTGTTACATTAGGATTTTTGTTGCGTATTACTTTTTACAAGCTATAATAGAGCTAGTGTACCCTTACCTGATAGGAAAGCAAAAATGGCAAACACAAAAAAAACCAAACCCCAAAAGAGCAGTTCAGCCGGTTGCATTTTCCTCATAATAGGATTAATTGCGTGGATAGCGTTGTTGGTTATCGGTCCTTTTACTTTCTTTGATGCGCTTGACGCAAAAAGCACCGCTAACACCCTCGTCAAAGGTAATGTAACGCTCATATCTCAGGAGAATTTCGGCTCCGACACTTTTAATGTGCTTACCATTACCGACGCAAGTGCCAGCAATCCGGTCAAAGCAATTGTACAACAGCAAGTGTACGATGTTGCTAACGCTTATTGTAAAAGCCTGAATTGTTACGCCGAAGCCGAGTTTGAAAGCAATGATGGGCTTCTCAAACTAAGCCTCTACGAATCTCAGGGAGGCACAATTCTAGCGCGAATTGCTAATCACTCTCAGGAACAAGATGACCTAGACTGGGCGACTGTATGGAGCATTTGTTTTCTGGTAATAACCGCTTTTCTTACCATCGGTTATTTCATTTATACCGCAAATGTAAAGAAAAACCCGAACAAAAGTAAAGCGCCCGAACCACAAGCGCGGGTATATTGGGATGGCAAGGGAATGCCACCGCAGGGTGGTATAACCAGTTCTGGGGAATGGTACAAAGCACCACCAAGTGCGGTACAATTATATTCAAAAGTCACGGGTAATCAAGCTAATACCACCAAAACAGATTCTCAGGGTTCAAAATTGTCCAAACTTTAGATAAAAGTCAGGTTGCAAAATGACTATATCTACCGAAATGAGCGAGAATCGTCAGCGTAAGGCAAGCAAGTATGCCAAAACTAGACGAGCGCTATTTTTTGCTAATAGCGGGTTAGGACTGACAGCGTTGTTATTGGCACTTTTCAGCGGATTTTCGCTGGAAATTCGGAAGCTCCTCGAAAACTGGAATAATAACCAGTGGCTAGTTGTACTGCTATATATGATTTTGATGGGTGGCATTTACGCCACCCTGACTTTTCCCTTGAACGTATATAGTAGCTTGTATTTACCTCGAAAATATGGGCTTTCCCACCAAACGTTAGGGGGTTGGCTCATTGATGTTTTCAAGGGCGCAGTAATAGGTGGGATAATCGGGCTATTATTAATCTCCCTTCTATATCTGGGCTTGAGAAGCTTACCGGAGTGGTGGTGGTTAGCAGGCGGTATATTTTACCTGTTCTTTGTGATAGTAATGTCAAACCTTGCCCCTGTAATTATATTGCCCTTATTTAACAAATTTATTCCTCTTGAAAACGACGAATTGCGCGAGCGTATGCTACGGCTTGCCGATAAAACCGGAGCAAGAGTCAAGGGTATTTATACGATGGATTTCAGCCGACGTACCAGCACCTCCAACGCCTTTGTAACCGGAGTAGGCAACACCCGCAGGATTGTGCTAGGTGATACCCTCACTCAACATTTTACCGCCGATGAAATCGAAGTGGTTATGGCGCATGAGCTTGGACACCATGTGCATGGCGATATAGGGCGCGGGATTTTCTTCGATGCGACAATAACCCTAGCAGGTTTGTTTATAGCAAATTTGCTACTACAAAATACGCTTGGCGTTTTTGGCTTCCGGGATGTGGGCGATGTTGCTTCCTTCCCTTTGCTGGCATTGGTTCTGATGGGGTTCGGTCTGATTACAAATCCGGTAACTAACGCCTACAGCCGTAACCGCGAAAAAGCAGCGGATTATTACGCACTGGATATAACTGAAAATGTAGCCTCATTTATAACATGCATGAAAAAGCTGGCTAACCAGAATCTGGCGGAAGTAAATCCGCCCGGTTGGGCAATTTGGCTATTTTATACACACCCGCCAATCTCGGAAAGAGTGCGGTTGGGAGAAAATTACGCGCGAAAACAAGGCTTGAATCCTTACCCTGACGCAGGTTATCCTCAGAGCGAATCAGGTTCAAACTAATATGGTTTGGCTTATTACGATTGCTTTTATTTTGATTGTTTTTGGATTTCTATTTACATTATGGTCGAAGAAAGCAGCAAATTCCAGCGGTTTGCCATTTCAATATCGGATTGTTTATAGCGATACCGGAGGCTGGAAACAAGTTGAAAAAAGCCTATATAGTGCGCGTTATAACCTTATCGGTAAACCGGATTACATCGTCAAAACCCGAACAGGATTAATTCCAGTTGAAGTCAAGCCCAAACGTATTGCCCCACAACCTTACTATAGCGATATTCTTCAACTAGCGGCATATTGTCTATTATTGGAAGAAGACTGGCAAGAGAAACCAGCTTACGGCATTTTACGATACGCCGAACAAACTTTCAGAATAGAGTGGAACAGCACCTTACGAACTGAATTGCTGGAAATCATCTCCGAAATGAGAGATTTAGAAAAATACGCAGCAACGCCCGGTTGTAAATTGCCTGAACCCAATCACGATATGACAAAACGCTGTCTTAATTGCGGTTATTATCAAAGCTGTCATAAATAAATTTGTGAATGTGGCTGTTTTTCTTAAAATATCCTTTATAGATACTCAATACTTTTTTTGTATATTAGCTATTTTATTTGTACAATTAAGTGCAAGCGATTTAAAGCGTAAATGTAACAAAAATAAATCGATAAAAAATTAGGAGCGTCCTAGCATTAATCCGATGAAGATACTGGTGGTGGATGACAATTCTGGCTTGGTTAGAACTATGGGAAAAGTGCTGGCAAAAGCCGGATATGAGGTGACACAAGCCAACGGTTTTCATGAAGCGCTGGATAAAGCCAGTTCTCAGAAATTTGAAATATTGCTTACCGACTTTGATATGCCGGAAGGCAATGGAATTGAGCTAATCAAGCGTTATCGCGAAAAAAACAGAAAACAGAAAATTGTAGCTCTAATAATGACGGCTTATCCAGAAGTTGAGCTTGAAATTGCTAAAAACCCCGGTACAGTGGATGGTTTTTTGCTCAAACCTTTTCTGGTGCGCGAGTTATTGGACATGCTAAAACGCTATCACTGAGACTGTTTCAGCTTTGCAGAATCTTACTGATGGTCTATAATATGTCCATCTGAAAATTCCAAATGCCAACATACAGTGGGGATTAGACTTTAAAATGGCAATAGCGAAGAAATCAATGGAGAGTGACGATACTCCCGACAATCAAAGTCATTCCCAATCACTCTACCGCAAATGGCGTTCACAAACCTTTGACGAACTGGTGGGGCAGGAAGCGGTTACACGTACCCTGAAAAATGCCATTGCCACCGGAAGAGTCGGTCATGCCTACCTTTTCTGCGGTCCCAGAGGCACAGGAAAAACCTCCACTGCACGCCTGTTAGCCAAAGCCATAAGTTGCCTCGAAACTGATGTCAACGCACGCCCATGTAACAAATGTGAAGCCTGCCTCAGTATTAGCGAAGGGCGAGCGATGGATTTAATCGAGATTGACGCTGCCAGCAATCGAGGTATTCAAGACATCCGCGACTTGCTCGAAAAAATAAATTTCCAGCCCAACGCATTACGTAAGAAATTCTATATCATAGACGAAGTACACATGCTGACCGAACCGGCTTTTAACGCGCTGCTCAAAACTCTGGAAGAACCTCCCCCGCACGCTATCTTTGTACTTGCCACCACCGACCCCCAAGATATTCCGGCAACAGTTTTATCTCGCTGCCAACGCTTTGATTTTCAGCGCATTAGCCTTAAAGAAATTGTAGAGCGACTCCAGTATGTGTGCCTCGAAGAAAAAGTGAAAGCTGAAAAGGCTTCTCTCGAATTGGTAGCGCGGCAAGCAACCGGGAGTCTGCGCGATGCGCTAAGCCTACTAGACCAACTAATTGTTTTCAGCGAGGGAAATATCACCCTTGAAACCGTCAAGCAGATGCTCGGCGTAATGAATAGTGAGGCTGTGCCAGATTTCGTAGAGGCATTACTAGAACGAGAGCTTGCGTCAGGACTTGAGCAAATCAGCAATTTAGTGCAAAGTGGCGTTGATTTGAAGCGGTTCAATCGTGAATTGGTAGAACACCTGCGCGGCATGATGCTGCTCAAAGCAAACCCCGATGCACGCGAATTACTCGATTTGCCGAACGAAATACTGGAGCGTATGCAAATACAGGCAAAGCGGATAAATCTAGCTGAATTAATTGCCTTACTCAAAATTTTCAGCGGGGTTGATTATAACCTGAAGGTATCGCCTTATACCCAATTGCCGCTTGAAATTGCGCTTATGGAAGCCGTGTTGGTTGAAACGGTGGTACAACCTCAAGTAGTAACTCGCCAAACTCCTAGCAGAACTGCCCCTAATCCGGCAGTAGCATATAGAGAACCGCCTGTTATTAACCAGCATCGCCCCACTGTGCAAAAAGAATCGGCAACAATGTATCCTATGGACGAAGATGAGTTACCAATTGCCAGAACCACAAATCCAACCGAAGTGAGAAAAGAACCGCCTGTAATAAATCCACCACGCCCGGTTGCGCCAGCAAACCAGAAAGAATCGCCAACTACGGATGGGGCAAACTTGAGTCTAGCTGAAGTACAACAAGTATGGGGACAGTTGCTGGATAAAATCGGCAGTTCGCAGGTCACGATAAAAGCGTTGCTTACCGAGGCAAGTCCGGTAGGAGTAGAAGGCAAGCAAATTATGCTGGCTTTTAAGTATCAGTTCCATCGCGAGAAAATTTCACAGGAAAAGAACAGAATTTTTGTAGAAGAGCAGTGCAGCCAGATACTAGGGCGGACAGTTTATATCCAGTGCGTAGCTGATGAAGGCAGCAGCCCGAATAGTGCGGAAGGTTCTGCGCGTACAGATTCTAAGAATTCCGGGAAAGGTAGCTCACCGTTGGACGAGCGTTCGCGTGCAGCAGCGCGAATCTTTAACGCTACTGTCCAAGATTTTGATTAGGTTTCATTCCCGCATTATTAACATACCTTTCTCTGTTATATCAAAGCCTTTAGGCTATAATTTAAGTAGATTCTAGCGTAAAAAAAGCAATTAAACGCGGGCAGTTTCTGCGTACTTTGGGAAAGGAAGGAAATAATATGGCTGGAGGAGCAGTTTGGGTAAAAGGCGCTACCCGCAATAGCCAAGACAAAATGGTGCAACGGGCAAAAGAGGATTTGGCGCGAGTGGTTGGCATAGAGGATATGCCGGAACTTGTCAGTAAAATCAAGTTGGTATCGGTTACTCCGGTAACATGGCCTGACTCGCAACTAGGCTACCTACAGGCAGGGTTAAAGAAACAGCAGGGTATTAATCCCGGCTTTTTAATCAAACTAGATTACTCAGGGCGTGAATACACATATCACACCAGCTTTAGCCGAGTAGTGTATGTGCCAGTCGGTAAAGGAATGCCACCGCTTCCGGCAAACGCGATGTAAACCATTCCGGTTTTTCTAAAGGCTTTGTGGGTTTTTTTAATACAAAGCCTTTTTTGTTTCATAAATAAAACGCCCGGAGTGACCGGGCGATTGTGGTTGATTGCTTATGCCGTTTAAGCGGTTATTTGTCCAAAAAAAACTAGAAAGAGTGCAGGTTAGCGCGAGCCATACGGCTGAAAACCGTCTCTAGCAGTAACGCAAGCACATGTTCCCCTTCTTCCCCTTTAACCACATAATAATCTGCGCCCATTTCGTAGGCAGTTACCATGTTTTTTAATTTGTTTTCACTACTAAAAACGATAATCGGTATATTACGTAGCTTATTGGTGGATTTAAGAGTTTTACACACCTCAAAACCATTAATTTTTGGAAGAAAAAGGTCTAGAATAATCAAATCAGGGCGAATTTCATCAGCTTTTTTTATACCTTCGATTCCATCCCTGAGCAATTCAACCTCATAGCCTTTGCCTTCGAGGATAAACTTGGTTTTAGCAGCTTGCCCGAAATTATCATCTATTATCAAAATCTTTTTAGGCTCTGAAGAAGCTGCTTTTATTTTGTAACTATATTTGAATGGTAGTATTTGGAGATTCATTAATACCGCCTTCTGGTATAAAGTTGTTTGGAATTTGGACGCAGTTTGCCAGATAGGGAGTAATCTTAACTTTTTTTATGAACACCATAATTATCTAAACTGCATTTCCTTGACCCTATCATATAGGTTAACTATAAAAATCGGGTTAAAATTACCACACTTACAATAAAATTATTATTAAAATCCTTGATTTTCCTCATTATTGCTCTGCTTTCCTCTTTGGGTTATACTCGGATTATCCAATTTTATAATTCAGTTGGATATTAGATAGCAGCTTTGATTGGGTTTGATACCAAATTGAGGTTCAGAGCAAGGCTTCCAACAATTTTAAAGCGAACCTCTGGATATATAATGAACAAAAATCAATTGCGTGTAATTAGATGGTTTAGTTGTCTGTGGCTGGTAACTATACTATTGCAAGGTTGTGGAGAAATCCTTAATGCTACTCCCACCCTGCCGGAAGGCATTCCTACCAATGCTAAACTCGGTACTCCCCTTCCAGTGACACGCACACCAACCGCCACGCCGATTCCATTACCAACCAATACGCCTGTTATTATCACCAATACTCCCCAACCCGTTGGTATAACCAATACACCTTTACCTTCAAATCAAGTATTGGCAGAATTGAATGGTCAAACTATTACATTTGACGAATATTTGCGCTATCGCCGCTTTTACGCCTTCCGAGACTTATTTTTTTACCAGACCTTTGTGGTAAACCCAAAGCCAACTGCCGTGGATATTGAGCAACTGCGTTTGCTGCAAAAACAGCTTGACGATTTGCCATACCAACCGGTAGATAAGCGCAAATTACAACAATATCTCCAAGGTATTATTCTGGTAACTGAAGCTAAAAAGGATTATGGAATTACCGTGTCAGCAGATGAAATAGACCTTGAGATTGGAAATCAAATTGGTCCTGCACAAACCTTTAGTCAAGCCGACCTAGAAGCGACCGCAACTGCCGGTACGGTATATACGGCTGTGGCTTCGATTGAACTGGCTACAATTGCAGCTGTAACACTACCTCCGGGGGTGACTGCACTTCCCACCCCAACTGTGCCACCAACACCTACCCCTATTATGTCCCCAGCAGCTACCGCTGTTACGCGCCAACAAACTTTCTTTGAGGCGCTCAAACAGGTTACAGGGCTTACTCGCGATGATTATCGAAGATACGAAGCAGAACCTTCGGTGGTTTCTCGAAAACTTGACCAGAAGCTAAGAGCGCAATTGCCAAAAATAGGCGACAATGTACCACAATGGCACTTCAGCCAAATTGTTTTTAATGATGAGGCTACCGCTCAGGCAACCATGAAAGATTTGCAGGCTATACCGGTAGCTAATTTGCCGGAAGCTTTTGCTAAAGCCGCTCAGGAAAAATCTCAGGATATGCTGACTGCCTACCGTAAGGGTGATGCAGGTTGGGTGGTCGAGCAGATGGTGGAAACTGATTTATTTAATTTGCTAAAAGGTCTTAAAGTAGGACAATTTGCAGCACCCATACAAAATGGAGGAAGTTGGGTATTGGTTACACTCACAGGCTATGAGCCAAACCGCCCCCTAGATGCCAGCCAATGGGAATATCTGGCAGGTTTATCATACGGGCGCAGTGTGGCTTTTGATAATTGGATGCACGCCAAAATACAGGCGGCTAATGTAAAATTCTTCTTATAGTGGAACAAACAACTTTAAAACCATTGATAGCGCTGACTGGAGCTACCGCTGTCGGCAAAAGCACGCTGGCGGTTATACTGGCTGAAAAGTTTTGCGGTGAAATTGTCAGCGCCGATAGCCGTCAAGTATATACCGAGATGGATATTGCCACCGCCAAGCCAAGCCATGAAGATTTGCGCCGTGTTCCGCACCACCTGATAAATATTATACCGCCGGATAGAGAGTTCACCCTCCCTGATTTTCAACGCATGGCAACCAACGCCATTGAGGAAATACAACAGCGCGGTAATTTACCCTTTCTGGTAGGCGGTACAATGCTCTATATCAACGCAATGTGTGAAGGCTGGGAAGTACCCCACGTAGCGCCCGACCTAGATTACCGCCACAAATTAGAACAGGAAGTTGCCGAACATGGTACCGCTGCGCTTTACCTAGAATTGCAACAACTAGACCCTGAAGCATGCGCTCATATCATACCCAATAACGCCCGGCGTATCATCCGTGCGCTAGAAGTTTACCGCAGCACCGGACGTAAATTTTCTGAGGTACATGGTAAGCGCGGCGCACCATACCGGATTTTGAAACTAGGCTTGACGCTGGAACGAGAAGCTTTATACCAACGTGCCGATGCGCGTATCGAAGAAATGTTCAGGCAAGGGTTGGTGAACGAAACCCGTCACTTGCTAGAAGCAGGTTACGCCCCTTCCTCACCTGCGATGACCGGGCTTGGCTATGGGCAGGTAGGGGCTTATCTGCGTGGCGAAATGAGTCTTGATGAGGCAAAAAACCGCATGCGATTTGCCACTCATCGCTATATTCGCCAGCAAAATACTTGGTTCAGGCGTGACCCGACAATCATATGGTTAGACGCTACAAAAAGTAATTATGCTTCACAGGCTGAGTCAGCTATTGAGAATTTTTTAAGAGAATGGAACTTTTTAAGCAATTCTAACGTATTATAATATAGATATATACTATATACAGGTAAGCATTTGCTATTGCAAAAGCAAATGAGAAACTTTGCCTGTTGACCATTGTGGATATGTTGATATAATTGGGGATAAATAGTGTTATTTACCCCACACAACTTGTTGTATTATTAGTTTTAAGTAATAAAATTAGCCTTTCACGAGCGAAGTAGCCCGCGAAAGCGTACACGGAGGATGCCTACGCAGACCTTTTCCGAACACGATGAAAATCGCGAGTTACACAACCCCGATAAATTTTCCGATAATGAAAACACTGCGCAGGAAACCCCACCGAGCGCATACGAGCATCTTTTTGAAGAACCCCGTATTGTTAAGCCCAAACGTTCCAAAGTTCCGGTTTATCCTACGGGTACCCCGCAAGAGAAAGCCTTACTGGTTGGTGTGGGACAGCAGAGCGACCTGTTTGATGTCGAAGATTCGTTGCTGGAATTAGAGCAACTATGCGACACCGATGGGGTAGCGGTAATCGGCAAAACTTCCCAGAAAATTAGTACACCGAATCGCTCATATTTCATAGGCAAAGGCAAACTGCACGAGCTTAAAGCGATGCGCGAGAGCATGGAAGCGGATGTGGTGATATTCGATGTGGAACTTTCCCCCACTCACCAACGCGAAGTGGAAGAATATTTAGGGGTTAAAGTTATTGACCGCACCGCGCTGATATTGGATATTTTTGCCAAACGCGCCCGCACCAAAGAAGGACGCTTGCAGGTTGAACTGGCACAACTGGAATACCGTTTACCTCGCCTAACTCGCATGTGGACGCACCTTTCGCGCCAAACTGGTGGTGGGGTAGGATTGCGAGGTCCCGGTGAAACTCAGTTGGAAATTGACCGACGCGCCAGTCGTACCCGCATCAGCTATTTGAAAGAGCAGTTGGAGCATGTACACAATCACCGAGAGCTTTACCGAGAACGTCGCCGCACCGAAGAAATTCCGGTAGTTTCGCTGGTGGGCTATACCAACGCAGGAAAAAGCACCCTATTGAACAAGCTCTCTAACGCCGATGTGTTGGCAGAAGACAAACTTTTCGCCACGCTCGACCCCACCACGCGCCGCGTAAAACTGCCCAACGGTCGAGACATATTGTTGACCGATACGGTAGGGTTCATTCAACGCTTACCGCATGGATTGGTAGAAGCTTTCCGTAGCACTCTAGAAGAAGTCAACGAAGCGGACTTGTTGATTCACGTGCTGGATTTCACTCACCAGAACGCGCAAGAGCAAGCCCAAACAGTTGAAGAAGTGCTAAAAGAATTGGGTGCAAGCGACAAACCTCGTATTATGGCGCTAAACAAAATCGACCTGATGGTTGATTTAGAAGATACGGGAAGTAGAAATTCCACCACTATCAGCCAGCAGTTATCGAAAGAATTTGAACTGCCGGACGATTATGTGCCTGTTTCCGCGCAGACGGGCATCGGGCTTGACCAGTTATTAATACGGATTCAGCATATGCTAGATGTTGGTCTGGTCAAGGTAAAGCTGAACATCCCCTACAGCCAAAACAAATTGGTGGCGTTATTCCACCAGAAAGGGCATATTGACAAAGAGCAATTTCTGGACGAAGGCACCCATATCGAGGGACGGATACCCGCCCACCTTGAACCTATGTTCAGACCTTACACTTTCAAACGCGCCTCTTAAATAAAAGAAAACCCCCTTCCTGAAAACTCAGGTATGGGGGTAATTTTTTTATCCGGGTTATTCACTAATTAATCTGCCTGCAAGATTTGCCGCTTATATACCGTGCGCCTAATTGAAGCTCAAATATGCCCAATTTTCTATGCCATTAGGGCTGGGTTCATAGCCGTTAATATCTCGCCGTACTGCAACGGGCCAATCTACATAAGCCAAAGGTAGTAGGGGAATATCACTTAATAATTGATCGGTAACTTGACTATAAAGAGGTCTTCGGTTCACAAGGTTATTTTCGTTGCGGGCAACCTTTAGCCACTTCCGCACCACCGGATTGTTATAGCCCAAATCCTTGCGTTCCTCCCCAAAAAAGCGGAAAAGAAACTCTTCAGGGTCGCCATTTTCACCTTGCCAACCACCCATATAAAGAGTATAGCGCCCATCATCGCGATGTGGATTAAAATTAACCCACGAACTTTCTTCGTGCAGAACTATCTTGATGTTAATTTTTGCAAGGTCATCTACAATGGCTTGTGCTATTTTACCGGGGTCAGGATAATATAAGCGCGAAACAGGAATGACCCATAAGTCTATTGGAGTAGTAATACCGTTGATATAACCAACTTGCGCCAGCAAATCACGCGCTTTTTGCGGGTCATAAGGGTAAGATTTAAGGTCGGAACGGAAACTAAGCGCAGAGGGCGGCAAAAATCCGGAGGCGATTGTACCCAAGCCCTGATAATATTTACCCACTAAGGCAGCGGTATTAATCCCATAAGCAAGCGCTTGCCGTACCTCTATCAGATCGAACGGCGCACGAGTTTGATTTATACCGAGGAAAGCTATATTTAAAGCAAGGCGGTGCTTGATTTCGAAAATGGGGTCATTAAGATTAGCGGTCACATCCTCAGGTTTAATCTTATCGGTTGCGCTGATTTCACCGCTACGTAAAGCACGCAAGCCATCCTGATTTCCCGGCAACACCTTCAAAACGATAGTTTCAATGGCACGAGCGGGCAACATATTTGGGTCTTTCTCCACCGAATAATTTGGGTTTTTCTTCAATGTCATATAACGCTGCTCTAGTTTGGCGCGGCGGTCGTAGGGTTTATCCACCATATAAGCTCCGCTACCAACCGGCTTTATGAAATTACCCTCCTTATCAAAAGAACTTTGAGATACTATCGCAAATTGTGGCATGGACAACACCTGAAAGAAATTAGGCATTGGCGCTTTAAGATGCACCACCAATGTGCGTGAATTAGGTACTTCTAACCGATCCATATCAAGAATACCGGGATAACCGGGATAACCGGGTAAATCCACAAAAAAATTGCGGTAAGTGGAGAAATCACCCTTATGATAAACACTATTAGGGTTTGACCAGCGGATAAAATTCCAGCGCAAAGATTCCGCATCCAACGGAGTACCATCAGAAAAAACCAGTCCGCCACCAATACGAATTGTATATGTTAAACCATCTTCCGAAATGTAAAAGCCATCAGGTTTAAGGAGAGAGGCATATTGATATTGCATACTACCCGGTTTAAACTCGAAAAGAGTATCAAAAATCTGGCGAACGATAATCAAGGAGGGCTGATCAACCAGATTTGCGGGGTCAAGCCCTATGCCCGTGGAGGGGTCGTTGGGGCTAGTTCGCATAAAAGCAACCGGCTCTTGACTCAGCCCGAAAATAAATTCCCGGTCGGGCTTAAAATTAGCTGGCGTAGTTATTTCAGTAGCAGATGCAGGCGTACCATTTACTGCTGCTTGTGTGTGCTGTGGAGTAGGCTGTTCGGGAGTAACAACACTAACGGTTTCCTCAGTACAAGCCCCAAGAATTAGATTTAAAACCAGTATTGCAAGCAGAAACCTGACCAATTGCATTAGAACTCCGTTGCACTATTAAATCTGAATCTACCAACCCTAATAGCAGGAACCAATGAACCAAAAACGAAATTAGGCAATAAAATTCGGTTTTGTGTAAGGGCAGTTACATCCCGCAAAGCTTCAACCGCGCTTTGGGTGAAACGCAGGTTTTTTACCGGACGTACAATCTCACCGTTTTCAATCAAGAATGTGCCATCGCGGGTCATACCTGTTAGTATCGCTTTATCCGGCACAAGGGGATTAACATAGTGAAAGCGCGTAACCCAGACACCGCGTTTGATACCCTTAAGCATTTCTTCTTTACTGCTGTCGCCTGCTTCCATAAAAAGGTGAAGTGGGATAGGACCAGATTCATTCTGTGTACCTGTGCTATGCCCGGTAGTGCTTTTGCCGGGTTCGCGATTAGCAGTATAGGTATCGTACACTACCTCTTTTGCAACGCCTGCGGCAATCATATTAACCCGCTTCCTAGTAACCCCTTCCGCATCGAAAGGCATTATTATATTGCGAGGGTCACTTCCATCATCATAAATAGTTACGAGCGGATTCATCAACTGACGCTCTAGTTGCATAAAGCTGCGCCCTTCTTGGATAGATTGCGCCCCCATTCCAAGAAAGCTCATATACGAGAGCATTTCGGATACGGCATATTCTTCCAGAATTACCTCATACTCGCCCGGTTCTAATGGTGCAGGGTTCGCGCTTCGCAGTGTCTTGTTAATAGCTTCATCTGCTATTGCTTCGCCATCTATTTCAGAAACACGAGGGCTGAGGCGTTCAGCATAACCGCTACTATTCTCGCCCATTATCACAGTTACAATATCGCTGCTCGCGCCTCGATAATAATTTGAAAGCCCTAGTGAATTTATCACTGCCACTTCAAAACCTTGTGTTCTAAACGCGCCACTGGCAATAATGCCCTGTTCTTCCGCTTTGCGACAAATGATACTAGCAGCATGGGCGCGTACTTGTGGGTCAGTATTGTAGGTTGCAGCATCCGGCTCAGGCACATTTACGGCTGTTACCAGTTCCGACCCCGGCAATGATTTGAAATTAGGATCAACTACCTGTAATTTAGCCAACCTTTCAGCGGTCTGTACCAGTGCTTTTAAATCTTCCGGTTTCAGGCTGTTGCCGCTGGCAATCCCAACCTTTTGACCGAACACACTCCTTACCTTTATAACGGTGTTATGCTCTTGCACGTTCTGGTGAATATAATTATTGGCAAAGCGGGTGAGCGCGGTTGTACCACCGTTGAAGCTGATTTCTGTCTGGTCTGCGCGAGCAAACTTCAAAGTATCCTGCAAAAGTCGAGTAAGTTGCTCTTTACCAAGAACCTCCGACATAGCCATATCTCCTATTGGGGCGTTCCTAGAGAGTAATCCGTTATGTACCAGCTATTTTCAACCATTTGCAGCATGGAGGTAAAACTTCCGGTACGCCCATCGTTATAATTTATCTTACCGCTCAAGTTAATTACAGTATTTCCGTTGTTTGTGGAAATTTTGGAAGTGACGTTGGTCAAATTGCTATAACGCGAAAGATAGCTTCGCCGTTGGCTCACAAAAGTCTGCAAACTGACACGAGTCAAACGATTTTTGGCAGAAGGTAAAACCAATTCGTACATTTTATCGGCGTTACCTTCGCGGGCAGCTTTTAAAAACTGGTCGCTTACATTGAGGGCATCCTCACGCCACGTTGACACCGTAGCAAGGCTAAACCCTACCACTATTATGCCAAGTATAACAATTCCAACCCAACCCGCTAAAAGTAGCCAAGCCCAACCCGGTAACCCGCTTTTACGAGGTAGCAAATAAGGGTAAACGCCCTGATAATACTGGTTATAATAAACTTGCGCCGATTGATAAATCGGGGTTATAGGAGGATAACCCGGCGGAGGAGGCGGATACATCTGGGGCGTGAGCGATGTAGCCGGAATATCGGATATGGGTGTATCCTGAAGATAATTCACTAGCTTTCCGCCCCGAATACCTTAATATTGCAAAAACGCACCGGAGCCGCGCCATGTCCAACGTGCATTCCCTGCATTGGCTCGCCCTTGCCGCAATTCGGTATCGCCCAAATATTCCAGCTATCGAGACTGCCAATTGCCTCGGCGCTGCCCCAAAACTGGGGAGTCATGCCAGTGTACGCCGGGTTACGGTACATCTGCCCAAGTTTACCGTTCTTTATTTCCCAAGCGGCTTCCAACCCGAACTGGAAATTTAGACGCTTATCATCAATACTCCAGCTTTTATTGGTTTCCATATAGATACCGTCATCCACGCCACCGATTAAATCATCCAGTGAACCACCGTTGCCCGGTTCGAGGTTGATATTGGTCATGCGAATGAGCGGGATGCGATTCCAACTATCGGCGCGGGCAGTGCCATTTGACTGCTGACCAAGCACAGCAGCGGTTTCCCTGTCAGTAAGATAATTCACGAAAAGCCCGTTCTGTACAAGAGGAGTGCGCGTAGCTTTGATACCTTCGTCATCATAGCCAAAAGTGCCAAGCCCACGCGGGGAAGTGGCATCGGCAATGATATTTACAATATCTGCGCCGTATTTTAATTTCCCCTGTTTCTCGGTAGTCAAAAAACTGGTTCCGGCAAAACTGGCTTCCATGCCAAAAACCCGATCCAATTCGGTGGGATGTCCGCAACTTTCATGCACTTGCAAACCTACTTGGCTACCATCCAAAACCAACGTGGTAACTTTGCTAGGGCAAACAGGCATAGTGAGCAATTGTATTGCCTGTTCGGCTATCCGGTTTGCATGCTCAGGTAGAGCTAGGCGAGGTATTAGTTCATAGCCTCCAGTTTCCCATTGCCCACCTTCCGAGTTCGGGTAACAGCGCCGCTGAAAACCGCCTTCTCCCACTGCATAACACTCGATACCCGCGCCCGCTTCACTCAATTCTTGCTCAATATAACTACCTTCGCTGCTGGCAAAAATCTTGTTGGTATTCAATACGTTGATAAAGCCTTTCGCAACGTGAATACCCTTGATGCGGCGCATCGTGGCATCCGCTTGCAGCAAAAGCTCAATTTGCTGTTCTATCGGCACGCTGAAAACCGGAATCTCAACCGAAGCGCTGTATTTATCCACCACTGAAACCGGATCGCCTAATTGTACCGGACGGCGGTGAACACTGGCAGAGGCTTTGGCAATTGCCACGGCTTCGGCTGTTACACGCTCTATCTCATGCTTTGTAACCACACTGCTGCTGCTAAAGCCCCATGCACCATCCGCAACAACCCGCACCCCAAACCCGGCGCTTTCGTTGAGGGACAGCGATTCAACCACGCCGTTCTTTACCTGAACATTTTGTTTTTTATCGGTTACGAAGCGAATATCCGCATAAGTAGCCCCTCTCAAGAGAGCGGTATCTAAAGCTATATTTGCAAGGTCGCGCATAAGCACTCCTTCCGTAAATAGTACAGTAATCTGCAATTGCTTTACACCAAGCATGTTACCATATTATGCTTCGACTGGAAAAGGTCATCCAATATATATAGACTAAAAAGCATAGTTAGAATATACTTTAACATATAAAATTGTCTGACCAAACTACTCGCCGTCTCGGTAGAGGGCTTATTACCTTGAATGTGATAGACAGGAGTATCTTTCAATGTTCAACGATAAAGTAGGTTTGGGCATCGCTGCTGCTGCACTTACCGGGGGCTATGCCGCCTTCAGAATTATCAAGGCAAAAAAAGATAAAGTTCAAATACCTGAATCACAGCCGGAGCCGATACCTGAGTCCTTAAAAGAAGCCACCCACATAATTATTTACGAGAGACGCGAGAAGTTTGCTCCCGTAAAATCTAGCAAGCTCAACTTGAAAGCGGCAGCCGAAAACGTACGTGCCGCATTGAATCTTACGGTTCTTCAAATCAAGATGCTCGTAGCAAGTGGGCTGGCATTGGCTTTATTATGAAAGAATTTTTGGGAGGCTTTGTCTTCCTGCATCACTATCTTTACAGCAAAATCTAGAGGGTTCAGTGTGGTATAGCACTGAATCAAACCTTACAATGGGTGGGAAAGCAGTAGCATAAAACAATGGGAACAAGTTACTATATTGGGATAGAAGCGGGCAGCCGCACTATCGCCCTTTTAGCGGATAATGAAGGAAACATAGTGGGACGTGGGGCGGCTACCATGTCCACTTACTCGATTGTAGGGCAGGATCGTTGCAGCCAGACTATTTGGAGCGCGTTATTTGCAGCTTTTGGTGTAGCTGGGATTAACGCACGCGACTTGCTGACCAGCGGGTTGCCGCTCCCTGAAGTGGAAGCAATCGCAATAGGCATGCCCGGCATCGAGAAGCCCAAAGAGGAAGCAACACTACGCCGTATTCTGCAAGAATACAATTTCACCGATAATATCAAAGTAACTTCGGACGCACACATCGCGCTGCTGGCAGGTTCGGAAACCGGCTATGGCGTTGCGGTGCTATCGGGTGAGAGCGGTCTGGCTTTTGCAATGGGCGAGAACGGCAGCAGCGCAAGGGCTGGCGGTTGGGGCTTTTTACTCGGTGAGGAAGGCAGCGCATACTGGGTTGGGGTTGAAGCGGTAAAAGCGGTACTGGCAGCAGCAGACGGACGCGCACCTGAAACAACTTTAACTGAAAAGGTCGCGATGGAATGGAAAATCGCGGCTAAACGCCCCGACTCGTTATCGCAACAATTCTATCGTCACGCCGCCGCACTCGGTACGGGTGGCAATAAGGCGCAAGTTGAAGATACGCTGGATAACTTCAGGCGGCAGGTTGGCTCACTCAGCCCCATAGTGGAACGCGCTGCTGCCAAAGGCGATGCGATAGCTATCGCAATATTAGAACGCGCTGCCGACCATTTGGAATCTGCGGCACGCGCCGCCCTGAATCGGGTTGGGATGGGTTCTGAAACAAAGGCTCTCCAAATTGCCAAGCAGGTGCTACAGGTATCTACAGTAAGCGAAAAAGCGCCGCTGGTGTACGCTGGTTCGTTACTACTTAGCAATCCGGGCGAGCTACGCCGTCGCCTTACCGAACGGCTCGAACCTCTTTGCGCCGAACCGACGCTGGTTTCCGAACCCGCAGAAGGGGCAGTACGCCTAGCAATGCAACCCTAATGAACCTCACACAGCTATTGGTACAGAGCGGCGTTGCAGTCGAACAAGCCGCTCAAATAACAAGCGATGTGGAAAATCTCTATTCGGAAGCGGGCAGATATTACCATACGCTAGAACATATTACCTCCACTCTTAGCATAATTAAGAGCTTGCAAGACAAGGCGCAAAACCTTATAGCCTTGAAGTTGGCAGCTTGGTTCCACGATGTAATCTACGACTCGAAAGCGAAGGATAACGAGGAGCAAAGCGCCGCTTATATGCGCAAAATATTGGGCGCGGCGGGTGTAGCCCTAGCATTAATAGAACAATCCGAGCGATTAATTTTAGCCACCAAAACGCATCAAGCCGCCTCTAACGACACCGACTGCCAGATTCTTCTGGATGCAGACCTATCTATTCTGGGTAGCCCTGCCGAAGAATACGAAACCTATAGGCATAAAATCAGGCTGGAATACGCATGGGTTCCCGAAGAACAATACCGAACAGGGCGCATACAAGTTCTGGAAAGTTTTCTGGAAAGAACGAGCCTGTATTACACTCGCCCTATATATGAGTGGTATGAAATACAGGCACGTTTTAACCTACGAAAAGAAATCGAATCTTTAAGCTGAACGGTGCAGCAATCCCGGTTTATGGCAAGGCTTAGAGCATCGAATAATAATAATCCTCGTATTCAGCGATAATCCGCGACCAGCTAAATTTTTTCTCGATATAGAGGCGACAATGCGCCCGGTCAATTTCATTTAGGCGCTTCACTGCTGCCTCCGCCGCTGCTACATCCTCGTAGGGTAGTAAAAAACCTGTTTCGGCATGCGTTATTATTTCAGGAGCCGCGCCTTTGTCCCACGCAATAACCGGAGTACCAGCCGCCATGCTTTCCGCCAATACCAGCCCAAAAGGTTCTTCCCAACGACTGGTGAACAACACCCCATCGGCGCGACTCATCAACGCAAAAAGGTTAGCACGATGCAACTGTCCCACGTATTGCAGATTTTGGTCTGACTCAAGCTGAGAGCGAATCTTGCTTTCATAAAAGCCGGAATCGTAAATACCACCTGCTATTACCAGTTTTTTTCCTGCCATACGCGCAATTTCAATGGCAAGGTCGAGACCTTTTTCAGGGGTGATACGCCCGGCAAAAAGCAGAAAGCCCTCGCCTTTCGCCCCAAAGGGAATGGCAGCGGTATCAATCGCGTTATAAATCACTCGGTCAATTTCAAAATAAGGGGCGTAAGTGGTGGCGCAGGCATTTGAAACTGTAGTAGCGCGACTCTTGCCTGTTTCGATCCAAGTGGTACGCAAGATAGAGTTTATACGCGCATCTAGCGCACCGATATGCAAGGTATGGACAGTAGGCACACCGGAGAGAGGCGCAAAGGCAAAAGCGGGCAAATCGTAAGCCATCGCATGGGCAATATCAAAGGCAGGAATAGCCCGATTTATACGCAAGTAGGTTTGCAGGAAAAGCTCAGTTTGCCGAAAGAAAGCCTCATCATTTTCACGGTAGCCGTCCGCTTTACTGAAATCGGCAGGGGTGAGTTCACCGAGCTTAACCGGCACCTCCGCCAGCGTAATTTGCCGAGCTAAAGCGGCATCTGCGGGGTGGGTTGCTTCTATTTTAGAACCGGGAGCGGCAAAAAGCGTAACCTTATGACCACGCCGCGCCAATTCCAGAGTCATATCGTGCAACATGGCTTGCGCTCCGCCGATAAAGGGTTGAGCAATGGGGGAAACCAACGGAGCAAGCAGGGCGATGTTCAGCTTTTTTCTATTACTCATTCTTTGAACCTCGCGGGGATTATAGCATGTGTTGGTAGTTTTTGAGCTTGTTAACCGAGTTTTCTGACAAACTATATAGTATTAACCCGTTTGTTAGGTTAAACTTGAAGGAGTAAAGAATTGGTAAATAGCAAGGAGAAAATTTACACTTGGGCGAAACATTAAAAGGTAAGGTAGCAATAATTACAGGTGGTGGGCGCGGGATTGGCGCAGCAACCGCTCTGCTTTTTGCCAGAGAAGGGGCGCAAGTGGTAATTGCCAGTCGCACATCTCACGAATTGCAGAAAATTATCGCACAGATAGAAGACGAGAGCGGGAAGGGTAAAGCGTTGGCAGTTATTGCGGATGTGAGCCGAGAAGAAGAGGTGCAGAAACTCTTTGGAAAATGCCTCGCTACCTTTGGGACGCTCGACATATTGGTAAATAACGCAGCAGTCATCGAAAAGCGCGATTTTATAGATTTTGACGCTGAAACATGGGATAGCATAATGGCGGTAAACATACGCGGATCGTTTCTGTGCAGCCGCGAAGCTTTCCGGCAAATGCAAAAGGCGGGGCGGGGCGGTTGCATCGTAAACCTCAGTTCGTTATCAGGAGTGCGCGGACCTGAGAAATTCCCCGGCATGAGCAGCTATGTGGTCAGCAAATACGCGGTAACAGGTTTGACCGAGAGTCTTGCGGTGGAAGGTAGACCGCTAGGAATACGGGTAAATTGTGTTGCGCCCGGCGCAGTTGAAACGGCGATGCTCCGAAAAGCCGCACCCTTTCTGAAAACCAGCACCACCCCGCAAGATGTAGCGCAAACCATTCTATTTCTCGCCGATGAGAGTCAATCGCGCCACATGACCGGAGCATTAATTGAGATATTCAGTAACATGTAACAGGAGTTATAGATGGCAGTTGTATATCTGACACGACGCGCCACTTTCAGCAGCGCACACCGCCTTCATAGCCCTGAACTAAGCGCAGAGGAAAACCGACTTATCTTCGGTAAATGTAATAACCCCAATGGACATGGGCATAATTATACGCTGGAAGT
The DNA here is from genome assembly GCF_037138995.1 of Candidatus Chlorohelix sp. NCBI lineage: Bacteria > Bacillati > Chloroflexota > Chloroflexia > Candidatus Chloroheliales > Candidatus Chloroheliaceae > Candidatus Chlorohelix > Candidatus Chlorohelix sp. Next base: position 69,213 of record NZ_JBAXHI010000001.1, read on the forward strand.
TACAGTGCGAGGCGAAATAAACCCTGTTACCGGAATGGTGCTAAATCTGACTGAACTCAAGAAAGCGATGGAAGAAACGGTAATAGCGGAGGTTGACCACAAGCATTTGAATCTTGATGTACCGATTTTCCGTGAGATTAATCCAACCGCCGAAAACATGGTGGTGGTATTCTGGAAATTACTGGAACAAAGACTCAAAGGCGATATTCTGTACGAGGTCAAGCTTTGGGAAACTGAAAATAATGTGGCAGTGTATCGTGGGGAATAATAAAGCGGCAGCAACATGTATACTACTTGCCGCTTCATTTCTTTTTTCTTATTTCTCGTCCAAGATGCGGTATTCAGAGCGGTAATATAACAGAGGGGCGGGATTTTGTGCCTCAGTATAACCCAATGCCAGCACTTCCCCCAGAAAAATAGTGTGGTCGCCCCCATCATACTCAGCTACAATCTTGCAATCCAAATATGCCAATGCCTTTTCAAAAATCGGAGAGCCTGTTTCCAGCGCACGCAGATTTAGGTCATCAAAGGTTTTGCCACCTGAAGAATCGTGTTGTGCAAAGCGTTCTGATAGGTATTGCTGCTCACCAGAAAGCATACTTACCGCAAAAACCTTGCTTTTTTTAAGAACTTCGTGGGTATAAGTGGTTTTATCTATACAAATCAACGCTTGTGGTGGTTCTAGCGAAACCGAACAAAAGGCGTTGACAGTAATACCATAATATTTGCCGTCTAGCACAGTGGTAACAACATTTATACCAGTAGCAAAGTGACCCATAGTATTGCGAAAATCTATTGAGGTAAAGGACATTTGTTTTAAATATCTCCATAAAGTTTAATTAGAGTGTTAAGAGCAATAAGCTTAACATACTATGTAGAACTATTCAATAAAAACGGGTGAGAAGACAGGGGAGAGTAGTGGTAGGAATCAGTGTAGCCATTGCGCGATAATTTCACGGCATGACAGGCTGCTCCTTAATAGAAATATGTCACCCTTGAATTACTAACAGCCGGTTTTTTTCTTTGTCCAGCTATTTTTAATACTTCTTGCATTAAATCACATACCTAATAAAGCCCGCAGGTTTTTGGCATTGCCTCTACTTACCTGAACTTCACTATTCTCGCGGTCATTCACCTTTAGCACATAAGCGCCGTTAAAAAAGGGGTAAATTTCGATGACGTTTTTTAAGTTTACCAGAAAGGCGCGATGTGTACGCAAAAACGGCGGCGAAGGCAAGCGTCTTTCCAATTCCGAGATTGAATAGCGGGTCAAATATTCCTGCTCAAGCGTTTTGATATAAACATAATCGCCACGTGCCACCGCAAAGCGAATATCGGCAAGGTCAATCAGAATGGTTTTACCTTCCTTGTCAACGGGAAGTTTTTCCAATAATTTCTCGCCGGGCGGAGCATCAACTTTCTTCCGCGAGTACGCATCATCATCGCTCTCGACCACTGGAGAATCGCCGGGTCGTCGTGCGGCACGTTGCAAAGCTTGTTCCAACCGCTCTTTGGAGAAGGGTTTGAGCAAGTAATCAACCGCATCGAGTTCAAAAGCTTGTACGGCATAATCATCAAAGGCAGTAACAAAAACCACTTTGGGAGGTGAAGCAAACTGGCGCAACACGTGTACTAGTTCCAGTCCTGTTAAGCCCGGCATCTGCACATCAACAAAAATTATGTCGTATTTCTTCTCTTTAAGAAATTTTAAGGCTTCCAACACTTCACTGGTAGTATCTATCCTAGAGCAGTAACCGCTCTGATCAAGCATATAGCTCAATTCTTCCAGAGCAGGACGCTCATCATCTACCACCAGAGCGCGAAAACCCGGTTTAGTGGGAGGCATATTCTGTGTAAGCTGCGTCATGACACCACAATTCCTGATTTATATTTGGGTACGCGGAAAGTTATCTTCGTGCCTTCGCCCGGTTTCGTCTCAATTTGCAGCGCATTCTCCAAGCCGTAAATGCTTTTGACGCGCTCGCTAACATTGCTCAACCCCACACCGTAATTAATACCGGTACGCCGCTTGATAGCCTCTCTCAACTCTTCTTGGGTCATTCCTATACCATCGTCAATTACGCTAATAATACATTCTGCGCCATGGTCTTCGGCAGAGACAATTACCTTGCCGGGACCAACTTTCTTACCGATACCATGACGCACCGCATTTTCTACCAACGGTTGTAGGATTAGAACAGGAACAACAGTAGGCAACACCTCTGGGTCAACCCGATAAACCACCGTAAGCCTGTCGCCAAAGCGGGCTTTCTCAAAGCTGAGATATTGGTGTACATATTCAAGCTCTTCGGCAAAAGTGCTGTATTCGCCATGTTTTTTGAAAGTGCGGCGGGTAAATTCGGCAAACTGCACGATAAGCTCACGGGCGGTTTCAGGGCGCGTGCGAATGAAGGAAGCGATGGTATTAAGCGTATTATATACAAAGTGAGGGGAAATCTGGCTTTGCAAAGCCTGTAACTCGGCTTTGGCGAGCCGCTCGGTTTTACGGTCAAGTTCACTCAATTCCATCTGGGTACTCATAAGTTGTGCTAGACCAGTGGCAATTTTAATTTTCCCGGCAGTAAGGCTAGGGTTATCGCTGTATAAGAGCGTTAAAACGCCAACGGTGTTCTTCTGGATTTTGAGCGGCGCACTAACCGATGAAATCAGGTGGCAATCCCACAGCGGGAATTTACAGCCGATATCACTTTTACCATGCGCTACCCTCGTGCGTCCGGTTTTTATGACTTCACGGTTCACCTGCAAGTTATGGGTGGTACTCTGCGAGTGATGGTTATTCCCAACTCCAATGTAACTTAGAATCTCGTCTCCGTTGCTGATAGAGATAGCTTCCGCCTGCATATAGCGGTAGATGATTTCAGCGGTTTTCTCGGCGGTAGTTTTATTCAAGCCCTGCCGCAGAAAAGGTAACGTGCGATGGGCAAGATGAAGTGTCTGGAAAGTGGCTTCCTCACGCCCCTGCCCGAAAGTTTTGTTGCGTCTTATCACCAGTAGCGCAACTATAAAACCAACCAATGCGGTTATAACTACTTGAGCTAATAACATCGCCCAAAGTGGAATTTGCTCCATCGCGTTTTTTCCCTATTGCGATTGTAAGCTAAAAATACAAGATGGCTACCCCTTAAGTTTAAGGTGCAGACTATACCATGTCAACATGTTCTTTTAGTTGCCCTAATTAAAGCGATTTGAGGGTACTATTAATAACCCTTGGTAAAGGAAATAGGCTTTTAGAATTGTAATTCAGAATGGGTTGCACAGAGCATGCGACCATTTGCAGCCTTTCGCAATTTTTCCAGCGCTTTAGGGATACCACAGACTCCACAACGCGCCGCCAACCACGCCACCATCGCCGAATCGAGCCAGCGCTTGTCGCAAAAATGGTGATTGGTAGGAGACGAATCATCAAAAACCGCGCATTTGCCCTTAGTCGCAGCATGTTCCATCAATTCCCCTCAATCTCGCTGTTAGCAACCCGCTTAACCCCGTTCAATTTCAGCTTGCAATTTATCACATTCGCGTATCAAAGGTGCAGTGGTGCGATTGCTGCTATTGATAAAAACAGCCATAACCAGCAAAAGCAATACCAAGGGGAGTAGCAAGGCAACCCAGAAAAGCAAGCTACTCGACACCAGATTAGCCACCAGAATCGAAATACAGGCTACTAGAGTAATTCCCAGAGTAGCAATCGCACAACCTACGCCATAAATATCGTCTTTTTCTTTAAGTTTCCGATTTACCTCAACCAGTTCGAGTTCAGCAGGAGAAAGTTCTGCCTGAGTAGCGGTGCTTGGTTCAAGTCGCGCTTCCCCATCCGCTATTACCACGGCAAGCTCATTGCCACAATTCAAGCAGGCAAACATATTTATGCCTTCCGCTACTTTCAAGTGAGTCTGACAAATTGGGCAGGTCAGGCGGAAGGGTGGGTTTTCACTTTCAGCCATTAGTTTTCCTCGAAAATTTAGTAGAATATGCCGAAGTTGGTATATCATATTCGTTCAAGCGGTGCAACCCGGAGTAAGTTTTGTTATAATTTAGCTTATAAATAACGGAAAATAAACGGTTAAATTTTAAGCAAGTAGAGTGAGTTATTCGGAGATGAAGCAAGTATTACAAATGGGTTCACAAACTGTCCCCGAAATAGATGAAGCTTTGCTGAGAAAGCTTCTACCGCCCTACAAAGTAATTCTGCACAATGATGAGCATAATAGCATGGATCATGTGGTCAAAGCTTTGCTTAAATCGGTGCCACAATTAAAAAAGCAAGCTGCAATCAAAATTATGATGACAGCGCACGAAAAAGGCAAGGCAGTGGTAACGGCATGCCCAAGAGAAATAGCCGAGTTGTATCAGGCGCGTTTACTCAGTTTCGGGCTAACCTGCACTATCGAGCGGGATGAATAATCCGCCAAGCCATATCTTGCGCTCGTACTCTTGTCAGCCTTTGTTGATAAGCTCACTCAGCGTCGCCGTTTTTTGATAAGCGGCATAAACCGCTTTGGAAAGAATAGTACGCAACCCGCCTTTTTCAAGTTGGTATAACGCTTCGGCGCTGGTTCCGGCTGGCGAAGTTACCATATTACGCAGTTCGGCGGGATGGCGATGCGATTTTTGCGCGAACAATACCGAACCTAGCAAGGTTTCAGTAACCAACTCACGCGCATCTTGGCGAGAAAATCCAAGATGAACCGCCGCATCAATCAGGGCTTCCATCACCAGAAATACGTAAGCAGGCCCACTGCCGCTGATAGCCGCTGCCATATCTACGAATTTTTCTTCTTCAAAGTATTGTTCTTTGCCTAACGCGCTCAGAATAGCGCGAACCTGTACCCTTTGGGCTTCATTTACTTCTGGGGTACAAGTCCAAACGGAAATGCCGTGACCAATCTGTGCCGGAGTATTGGGCATGACTCGTACCACCGCCGCATGTCGAAGTTGTTGCGCTATTGAACTGGAATTTGCGCCCGCTACGATAGAAATTACCAATTGGGAACTCGTCACCACGCCCGCCAGTTCATGAAGAACCGCTCGCAAGCGTTGGGGCTTCACACAAAGAACAACGATATCGGCTGCTTGTGCGGCTTCCCGGTTAGAAGTAGTGCCGCATACCCCTAATTGTGTCTGCAATTCCTCGGCGCGTTTAGTGCGGGGGTGGCTGGCAAAAATATTCTGAGGCAGTATCAATTTTTTCTCCAGCACACCGCTAATCATCGACTCTGCCATAACACCACTACCGACAAAAGCCAGCTTTTTGCCTTCCAATACCGAATTGGTTTCGCTCAATTTATTTTCTCCTCTCTGAAAATCCGGGCAAATTATAGCACGGCTTTATAAAATGAGCTTATGGTATAATTCAAACCCTAAGAGCTAACCAAGCAAAAGTAGAAGAAAAGATGAACAAGAAGGTCAGAGAAGCGCGAGAACCGGAAATTGCCACCGGATTACAACTTCAGGATATAGCCTATGGAGGCGAAACAGTGGCGCGATTACCGATTAGCACCGAAGATTCTGGTACAGAAGCGGTAGTTTTTGTAGCGGGTGGCGTACCGGGAGAGATAGTTGATGTACAACTGTACCGGCGCAAGAAAAGCTATCTACGTGGTAGCGTGATTCGGGTTATCGAACCCTCAAAAGATAGACGCGAAACTCCTTGCCCTTATTTCGGCATAGAAAAATTCCCCAATTGTGGCGGTTGTCAGTGGCAACATATTAACTATGCACGCCAGCTTGAAGCCAAAGGACATATACTACGCGACCAGTTTGTGCGGTTGGGAGGAATTGCCGAGCCTCCGTTGCAAGCGCCAATCGGAGCATTAAGCCAGTGGGGCTACCGCAACAATGTCGAATTTCAGGTGAATGAAGAAAATAAACCCTGTTACCATCGCCAAAATAGCATTCGCCTTGTGCCGATAGCTTCTTGCCAAATCGCGCACCCCTTTATTACTCTGGCATTGGAGCCATTAGGACTCGCCCTGAAAAAGCATTTGCCCGGTAAAGTGCATCAGGTTACGCTAAGAGTAGGACCAGTTGCAAATGCCGCGCCCGTAGAAGCACACGAAATTCTTGCGCTCTCAAGTTTGGGACAGAACAAGGTGGAACAATTGGCGGAGCTTGAAAAGTTTGCTGCCAGTAAACCACTCGCAGGGTCGCTAAATACCCCTCAAACCACCCTTATGTTCGTTTTACGTATGTTAGGACAATGGACGGTTGACGATATGCGTCCTTTCGCACAGGAACTAGAGGCTGCTTTAGAGCGGTTCGTGCCAATTACGGTGCTAGGCGAGGGTAAAAAGCGTCGCATGGATTTGATTTGCGGGCAACCCTACCTTGAAGAAACGCTCAAAGGTATAACATACAGGATTCCGCCCTTGGGATTTTTCCAGAGCAATCCGGTAATGGCGCAAACGCTGATAAATGAGGCACTTTCTGCCTTTGAGTCGGTAGGCTTAAATTGGAGAGAAGCAAAGCTTCTGGACTTATATTGTGGAGTCGGCACGTTTGCGCTGCAAATGGCGCGTAGGGGAGCGCAAGTGCTAGGCGTAGAAGAATACGAAGGGGCAATTGAGTACGCCCTTGATAACGCCCGCTTGAATGGTCTGGATGGTACTACCCGGTTCGTAGCCGCTAAAGCAGAAGAGTATATTCTTAGCCTTGCTGAACCTTTTGATGGGGTATTGGTTGACCCGCCCCGGCGTGGTTGTGACCCAGTATTGCTGGATAGCTTACTCAAAATTCGCCCGCAAACGCTGGTTTATGTTTCCTGCGACCCAAGTACACTAGCGAGGGATGCCAAAATACTGGCAGCGGGCTATCGTCTGATTAGTTCACGTGCAGTTGATTTGTTCCCGCAGACCTACCATATGGAAAGTGTCTCGCTGTTCCAGCGAATTTAAACAAAAAAGGCGCGAGTGAATCGCACCTTTTCACGGGAGTTTAAATCAGCAATTCTAGGGATGCCCGGGACCGCTAATATCACTAGACATTTTAATCCAGCCGTGCCGCAGCGCAGTTATAACCGCCTGAGTACGGTCATTGGCGTTCAATTTCTTGAGAATGCTGGTGATATGATTCTTTACCGTTTGATCGCTAATGCTTAGGCTACGCGCTATTTCTTTATTGGAATTACCGCGTGCAATGCAGTCCAGAATTTCAACTTCGCGTGGGGTAAGTGGCGCGAAAATCGGCTCATTATCATTTTCGGTGGTACTTAGCTCGCGGAATTGGTTCAGTACGCGACTAGCAACGGTAGGTTTACTAAGCACATTATCATTAATAATATAGTTACCACGCGCTACTTGACGCACAATATCTACTAAGCGTTCAGGGCTTATATCTTTGGGAGAATAAGCCGCCGCACCCGCTTTAATAGCATTAAACAATTGCTCATCGTCTTCGTAAACGCTCAGAATTATAATATTTGATTGTGGTTGGCGGCGTTTAATTACCCTACTAACTTCAAGACCATTCATTCCGGGCAGATTAATGTCAATTAAAATTACATCCGGCAAAAGCTGCTCAGCCAACATTATGGCGCGTTGCCCGTCAGGAGCTTCACCAACTACCTGAAACTCACCGGAATCTTCAAGTGTTGTTCTTACACCGCGCAAAAAAAGCGGATGGTCATCTACTATTAGCAAACGAGGCTTTTCTTTGTGGATGCGTCTATCTTGTCTCCAATCGGTACCCGTAACGCTACCCTCTTTCTTTATATGATCCGGTTAACATTGCCTGATTACGAGCTAATTTTTGCGGAAGATTTTATTTCAATAACTATTGGTTTTCTGTGGCTTTTTTGCCACTACCGGCAGGTTTTATTCTTAAAATAACCTGAGTACCATCTCCGATAGCGCTTATAATTTTCAAAAAACCTCCAGCAAACGCTGCGCGTTCTCTCATACCGGAAAGCCCTGTGCTTTTGTTCAATTCAAGTTGAACTGCCTGATACTGAAAGCCCTTACCATCATCGCGGATGATTATGGAAATCAAACCATCTCCATCTCGCGTTCCGTAGATATGTACCTTGCGTGCTTCAGCATGTTTTCGGATATTTTGCAAGGTTTCTTGCACAATGCGGAACACTGCTATTTCTTGATTATGTTCTAGCAAGCCGCTGAAATCGGATAAATCTAGATTAATTTCCAGTGCATATAGATTAGCAAAATCGGTGCAATATTCCTGCAAAGTACGAGATAAACCGTGTTGCAACAAGGTGCGGGGTTGAAGGTTAAACATAAAACGCCGCATCTCACTAAGCGATTCGCGCATCACTCCGCTCAGGTTTTCCAACTCTTTTTGAACTTCAGAGCGGTTAGTGCGGAGGAGGTTAGAGCTATGTTCTAACCGCATCACCACATTGGAAAACACCTGAGCCGGTCCATCATGCATCTCACGTGCCAATCTGCCACGTTCATCTTCCTGACCCAGCACCATTTGAGTACGCAAAGCAATTTCCAAGGGATCAGAATGTCGATTTGCTGCTGTATTAATCGAAGAATTGCCAGTTTTTGTCAATAGGCTTCCGGCAATTTCAAAATGCCGTATCAATAATTCAATGCGCCTAGAAGAGTCTTCAAGATCATTTTGCAGTATTGAAAGTTTCGAATCACGAACTTCCAATTTTGTCTGTTTCTCATTAAGTACCCGGAGGCGGTTCTCTTTTTCTGCTGCGGATAGAGTATCTATTGGCGGATTTTCTGCTTTACGCGAATGAGTAAGCAGCCTATTTTTTTCTGACGGTTCAGTAGTATCGAGATACCGAATCCCATAAGTAATTTCTTCAAGTATCTGGTAAAGATTTTGGCGCTCTTTTGCAGTATCTTCAACCAGTTGCCGGGCGGCAGCGCTTAATTCGCGTAGTTGCTTTAGTTGGATTGAAACGAGGTCTGATGCCCGGCTCAGAAGAGTATCTCCAACCTCGCTTTGGAAACTTCTAGCTACGGACGAATTTTCTACAGGCGCATTTATTGCATTATCGCTATCCTTGCCAGAAGTGTTTGGAGTTTTATTGGCACCTTCGGGCATATTCAAGCCCGGATCACCTGTTTGCATTTAGCCAAACGACCTTGTCTTAATAGCCTCCGCAGATACCAATTCTCTACATCAAGTTAGCAGTAGATAATCAAATAACACTACTCTAAGGACTTTATAGCTATTATGGGAAAGTATATCATCAGCATTGACATAACGCAATAGTTACGCCAACTCAAAAGAATATTATTTTTTTATAAATAATATATAGTTTCGAGAGCTTTTTCGAGGATTTATCTAAATTAAAAAGCTTCTTGACTGACCGCAGTACCCGCTGGAAGTGTCGTATTTTCGTTTATTGGAATACGTATGATTACAGCAGTACCCTGCCCGACTATTGAATGAAGCTCTACCTGCCCACCCACTAACCCAGCGCGTTCACGCATATTGGTCAAGCCAAGACTACCGCGTTGTTCATAGTTTTTCTCAACCTGAGATACGTCAAAGCCACGCCCATCGTCTTGAGCCATCGCAATGATAAAGCCATCACGGGTTTCAAGATGTATCCAAATATTACGGGCGTGTGCATGCTTGCGAGCATTATTGACGGCTTCCTGAATGATAGTAAAGACCATCGTCTCGACCTGTGGTGCAAGCCTAAGATCAAAATTAGCAGTGGAGAAATGGGCGGTTGGGTCGCTAGGGTTATGCGGAAACCGTTTAGCGTATTGTCCAAGAGCCGGAATCAAACCTTGAGTCTCGAGTACCAACGGACGTAGTTCATAAAGCAAGGTGCGAATCTCACGGGAAGTTTGTAGAGCCTGCTTACCCAAATTAGCCAATTCTTCCAGAGCGCGGTCTGGCTCGGTTCTGAAAAGCTTACGGATAAATTCGGTTTGCATAGAGATAGCAGCCACAGACTGAGCAGGTCCATCGTGGAGGTTACGAGCTAGTTCGTGTCTTACTTCTTCTTCCTGAGTCAACAGCTTGTTACGATCTTCCAGCAAGTTATGATATAGAGTGGCATTTTGCATCGCCAACACAGTATGGGCACCCATACTGACCATCAGTTCGGTATCGCTGGTATTATAGGCATTTTCATTCTTGCTGGCTATCAGCAACAAACCAAAAACTTCCATACCACCGCGCAATGGAATCAACATAGTAGTCTGGCAAATACGTAGGGAAGGAAATAATGAGCGGATTCCTTCAAGTTCGGCAGGATCCACCAACAAACGAGGTTGCCCACTATTTAAGGCATCTTTAAAAAGGTTATTTTGCATTGAAATGCTCCGGTGCGATTCTTCAGGTGAGAACCTGAGAGAATCAACCACCTTTACATTATTCAGGCTACTATCAAAAAGTAACACTGCGCCACAGTGCATATCAAAAACCGTTTCCATTTCGTGCAAAATCGCTTTGATGACCTCCTGATAATCAAGAGTACCGCTCAGCGTATTAGCTACATGGGAAACGGCGCGGGTGCGGTTTTGCATATCCAGCAGATGGCTTTCGCCGGCACGCGCCAGCGCATCTTCAACCATAGTATTCGAAATACGGATAAGCGCATCGGGTGTTTGCGTGATAATGTAATAAGAAACTAACAAAAGCAATAATGCCCCAGATACGGAATAAAACTCTAGTAGCATCATGTCTTTCGGGTTGGTAACGCTGAAATTGGTGATATACAGGTCTACAAAATTCACAATCAGTACAACGAAAAGGGAAAATAGTGACGGAGTTAACCCGACTAGCAGTAATATGAGGAAAACAGGAAGGATAGCAAAAGAATATATAGAAGCTTGTAGAAAATGCGAGATTATACAGACAAAGATTAGGTCAAAAACGAGTGATACATTGATTAACAACCCGGCTTGTTTGCTGAAGGACAAAATCAGCAACCAGACTACCATATTAAAAACAATATAACCGCCGGTAAGCAATAAAGCAGGATTCGTAAAGGTGATGTTGCCACCGTTTAGCGATTGTCCTAGAAAATAATAGATTCCCAGAGCCAATATTATCAACCAACGCGCATAAGACAGCCTGATACCAAACAAGTTATCTATATCAAGCGTGCGTTGGGACATAAGTTTGCGAGATTGGTTAGTCAGATCTAAATCCCTCGTATCCTGTATTTTGGAAGGTGATGATGTTGTAATTTGCATAATTATATCAACGGTGTTATCACGCCGCATTATTTCCCTTTACGATGGAATTATCCCACTACCATGAAATTTTGACAAGCAATATTTGTTGTTAAAATTACACTTGTCCCTATATGTTAATTTTTCTAATAAATTCATAAATCCTTACCCAATAAGAAGTTTTTGTATGCCTTTTATGATAGCATGTTATCAGTTTGTTACGGTTTAATTAAATAGTACTCTGCTAGTACTATAAGGCTATCAAATTACTTACTTTTTATAGCTATGAAAAATAATTCAGCCCCTTCAGAAAATCGCTCGGATTTGAGTTTGAATAATACTATTATTCCACCAGCCTTTAGCTTTGCGTTGCTCTGTTTATTTATAGTTGCTTCTATTTCTTTTTATTTCTCTTATACCTCCCAACGAAATGCGGTTGCCGATTTCTACATCGAGTGGAAAGGAACACAGGTAGCGCTAGAGGGTGGAAATCCCTATAGCAATGAAACAACGCGCTTGATTCAGTTGGGCAGTAAAGGCAGGTTGGTTGAACCGGGAGAAGATCAACTGGCTTTCGTTTATCCGTACTGGAGAATCTTTTTTAACGCGCCAATCGCCTTTCTATCCTATGATTGGGCTTCAGCTGCTTGGCTGGGTTTTCTACTAACGCTCTATTGCGGGGCTTTGTATTTGCTTCAGCGTGGTTTGAATTGGAAATCGAAGTCTCCTATCAAAAACGCTTTCTATTATCTAGCTTTTATCTTTTCCTTCCCTGCTTTTTCCTCTTTGATGTTAGGGCAATCAGCTTTGTTGGTAACGGCGTTTATCGGTGGGGTTTATTATTTTCTCAAAAAGGGCGCAACCGGAACTGCCGGCGTTTTGCTAGCTCTGGCTACAGTCAAACCGCAACTAACTCTAGCGCTGATTCCTCTGCTGCTGATAAGAGCGTTGTGGAGACGCGAATGGCGTTTCATTATCGCTTTCTTCGTTACAATGGGTTTGCTGGCAGCAATCTCATTTATATTGTTTCCCGCTTGGTTAAGCGAATTTATAGCAGTTGCAACACGCTATCCTAGTTACAAGCCATCGCTCACCGGTACGGCTTTTGCGTTTGTGTGGCTAGACGGAGCAGTTGGTACAATTCTGGGATGGTTTTGCTGGTTGCTGCTGGCATGCGCCGGAGTATGGCTGTGGTGGCGTTTTACGCTAATAGAATCTGGTAAAATAAAAGCGGGCTTGGCTTATGACCTATCTTTTTCGATTGCCCTCATTCTTACACTTTTGCTACCGCCCCAAACCAATATCAGCAACCCTGTATTACTATTCGTACCTATTGCGCTGCTGATGAGCCGAGCAAGTGAGCGTGGGTTCTGGAGTCTCGCGCTGGGAATTATTGTTATTTCATGGTTAATTTATTTTCTATTTTACAGCGTAGCATACGGAGCAGTAATAATCATTCCACCAATATTAATAGCAATATTTTTGTTTTTCAACTTCCGAAAAGTGTTGTCTGAGCTTAACACAAATGCAAATTGAACCTCAAAATAAAGCACAATCGCCTGAAAAAAAGAAAAGTATATTTAAGATGCAGCGCTTAACCGGGACGCTTATCACATTTTGGGCAGTTATAATAGTGGCGGCATGGTTTGCGATACATCGCCCCTTTTCGGTAGATGCGCTGGGAATTTCCGCTTCCGCCGATATTGCCGCAGGAGTAGGACGAACCCTGTCAGATTTGTTGCTGCTGGCAGCGATAGCAACGGGAGCAGAAGCAAGCGGTTTCAGGCTGCTGGTGTGGCTAAAAATTAAAGAGGGCGCAACAGGGCTGGAAGCGGCGTTGTATGCTTTTGGGCTTGGGCTTGGCGTTGAAATCTTCACGGTATTGGGTTTAGGGCTACTGGGAGGCTTGAACAAGCCTGTTATGTATTTGTTGCTGCTGGGTTTAATTCTACTCAACCCACGCCAGAGCTTGCAAGTACTAAGAGGCTATCAAAAGCTGGTTCTTAAAATTTGGGGTTGGTTTCTGGGCGCAAACTGGTGGGAACGCGCTCTTGGGCTTTATCTGGGTATTGCATTGGCTATTCCTCTGACAATTGCTCTCAGCCCGGTTTTTAGCTGGGACGCAATTATGTATCATCTGGCTGCGCCCAAATTATATGTTCAAGCTGGTAGAATTTACAATATTTTTGAAATGCCCACCGCCAGTTATCCTTTTGGAATAGAAATGTTGTACACATGGGCGATGGTTTTGCAAGGCGATGAATTGGCACAGACCATTCACTGGTTATTTATGCCGTTAGGAGGGGCAGCAATTTGGGCTTTTGCCGAACGCTTTTTTACCGGGCTAGATGAGCATAACCGCCAAAGAGCAGCCCTTCTCACAGTTACTCTATATTTCTCGGTGCCACACGTACAGTTGCTGGCAAGTTGGGCTTATACCGATTTGCTAATTGCCTTCTACGCCCTGATTGGGCTTCACGCCCTGCTGATAGCTATCAGTAGAGGTAATAAAACCTCTTGGGGTTATGTAGCTATAGCTGCGGTGTTTGCCGGATTAGCGTTTAGCGGTAAGTACACCGCCGTTACCGTAGCAATCTCGATAGTAGCCACAGGGCTTTATTTTGCGCTGGTAACAGGACAATTTCAGGTGAACCGTTATGCTAGATGGGGCTTTTTGTACGGAGGAATAGCATTTGCAGTGGTGTTACCTTGGCTTATCCGTAACTGGTTCTTTACCGGCAACCCGGTTGCTCCTATTTTCTGGGGTGTAAATGGATGGCAACTTGACGAAATTGCCCCAATAGTTGGTAAAGGTCTGGGACAAGCTTTGAGTCTGGAAATGGTATTGGGACGACCCTTCAAAGCAGCTATTTTTGGTGCTGCCGGGGGTGTAATGGATGCCACCATTTCGCCTTTATACTTGGCTTTTTTACCGCTGACGGTGTGGGCGGCTTGGCGCGAAAAAGTAGCGGCAGCATTGCTACTCAATGTCGGAGTACAATATTTCTGCTGGATTGCTATAATCGTTTCAACTGCACAACTTGACCATAGCCGCATTCTGCTACCCACCTTCCCTCTGTTGGCATTGGCTACGGGCTATGGGCTGGCGATTTTACCTTCACTTAAAGTCGGGATATTGAAAACCTTTGCAGCCTTTTTACTCGGAATTTTCTTGCTTGGAAATCTTTTGAATCTGGGATTGTGGTTTGCAGCCGCCGATACTGCGCCTTATCTGGCGGGATTACAAACCAAAGATACTTTTTTGAACGGTATTCTAGGTTCGCAAATAAGAGCGGCGCACTTTGTAAATGCCCTCCCACAAGATAGCTACACCTTTTTCCTATTCGAGCCACGCAGTTATTATTTTGACCGAAAGGTTGCTCCTGATTTGAACGGCGGTGAAATCTTTTATTTTGTAGATAATCAACCTACGCCTGAAAAAATGCTGGCTGATTTGAAGCAGCGGGGTGTAACGCACCTGTTGGTCTGGGAAGCAGGCTTGAAATTTATGCAGGAGAACCCCGACTATGCAAAACCCGAACGGGCGCAAGCGGCTGTTAAGTTGCTAGAGGGCTTGAAAACCCGTTATCTGACTTTGCTGTATGAGGAAAAAGGGCAGTACAACGTGTATGCGCTTGGATAACGCTATCCCACTATTGGCTTCCAGCCTCAGAGTTTGACGTTATCAAGCTTTGGGGTTAAAATTTTGAGCGTTTTAATATACTAGAATATCATTCTTTTTTTGAGGAGAAACTTTTGGGACGCAAATTTAAGTTTTCCAGAGCGCTGGCACTATTAGCGGTTAGTACCATGATTGGGGCGCTTCTAGCGGCTTGCGGCACTACCACCGCTACTTCCGTACCAGTCGCAACTATAAACCCGTTTAATGCACCGATAACCCCCGTACCGACTCCGGCGGTTTCTGCAGCTGCCGATGCCCTTCCTAACTTAGCTTACAGTAGCAATAGTAAAGAAATAAAGGTCAGCGATACTATTGCCAAGCAAGTTATCACGAATATTGGCTCTGCTGCCTCGCTGGTCGGCAAATTCAACGGTAACAAAGTTAGCCTTTATTCTTCAAGCGACTCTAAGGAAACGATTGAGGAATACTATCGCAAGCTTATGATTAGTGGTAGTTGGGGCGCGTTCAATCGGCAGGAAGATGATTTTGGAACCATTCTGGTATATCAGAAAGCCGGAACCAAACTGGTAATTACTATAAATAAGCTAAGTAGCATAGACAATTTCCCGGATGACTTGAAAAGCCAGCTAAAACAGAACGATAGCCTGATTTTGGTGGCAACGGGTATCCCAACTGACCCGCCGCCAACCCCGCTGGTTATTCCGGGTACACCTATCGCTAATGTTGGCGCAAATCAGAAGAAAATCTTCACAATCGAACTGGATAAGGGCGGCACTATTACAGGAGAGCTTTATCCCGACCTTGCGCCTATTTCGGTGGAAAACTTTGAAAAGCTTTCCAGTAGCGGTTTTTACAATGGCTTGAACTTCCATCGGGTTGAACCGGGTTTCGTGGTGCAGGGTGGTGACCCGAAAGGGGATGGTACGGGCGGTCCCGGCTACACTATACCTGGTGAGTTTGAAACCAATACTGGGGTTTACACCCTACCGGCAAACCTGAAAGATAAAGCAAAACACGTTTATGGTTCGCTGGCAATGGCACGTTCCGCCGACCTGAACAGCGCGGGTAGCCAGTTCTACATCGTGACCGGACAGGAAGCCGATGTCAACGTAGCGGGCTTGAACGGTAAATATGCTGTTTTTGGTAAAGTCACACAGGGTATGGATTTGGTAGTAAAAATCCAGAAGGGTGACAAAATCAAGAGTATCAAAATCGAGGTTAAATAAATTAACCATTGACCCTCTCTTAAGCGGCTGTTACAATTCCTGCGTAAGGAGTTTTAACAGTTGCTTATTTTTTAAGAATAGGAGATATACTACGATGGCGACTAAAATTGCTACCATCAAACTGGCAAACGGTAGTACGATTAAAATTGAGCTTTACCCCGATAGCGCTCCAACCACGGTGGAAAATTTTGAAAAGCTTTCCAGTAAGGGTTTTTACAATGGTCTGACCTTTCATCGAGTAGAACCGGGTTTCGTGGTGCAGGGTGGTGACCCGAACGGAGATGGCACCGGCGGTCCCGGCTACAAAATCAAGGCAGAATTTAACGAGCGCAAACACATTACCGGAACTTTGGCAATGGCACGCGCCAGCGACCCCAATAGCGCCGGTAGCCAATTCTACATTTGCCTCGCTCCCGCGCCTTTCCTAGACAAACAATACACCGTGTTTGGTCAAGTAACAGAAGGAATGGAAGAAGTGCAAAAAATTCGACGGGGCGACAAAATGACAAGCGTCACCGTTGAAACCATTTAAAGTGATTTTCACACTTTCAGGTTGCGCTTGATTCTCTGATGCAAATAACGTTGGATAGCCTTGAACTAAATCTTGAACCGAGTTCAGGCTTGAAGCCTGAGATTGTACGGGCGGCTATGCAGAGAGCGGTTGAATACTTCGGCTCACTGCATAGCCCTACCGGCAATCTTTGGGATACACGCGATCAAAACAATAACCTGATGCTTGGCAAGTTTACCTATAATACTGCCGTAGGCATATTGCCCGGCACTACCCTTGAGCAACACGGTGCGCTCGAACACCATGCCCGCGAAATATTGGGAGAGCTTGATGAGAATTATGTGGTTGACCGTATCGAGCAGGTGGTGAGTGGTCGCACTCTTAGCTTAATGGGGTATGTTTCGGGTGGTTCATCCAGTTATGGGATGGTAGCTTTCCAGTTAGACCCACATTTGATGTATCTGCCAATGCCTCAGAGTGATAGGGTTTTTGAGACTGTCAGCCGTGCCTGTTATCTGCTGATTAAATCCGGTATGAATCCCCTAAAACCGACTGCCTTTCACGCCGAAATCAACAATCGCTACGGCTTCAGCCGTTACGCCAAATTGGAACACGACCGTCAGATAGCGGAAGGCAGACCAGAGCATGAGCTACCGCGCTATAAAAGCCATATTTACATTACCATGCCACACTTGTTACCGCTCAACGAAGATTTGATAGCCGAAGATTTGGTACGCGCCAACCTGCTACATTGGTCAAGGGGATAAAAAAACCCTTCCGATTTTCACAGGAAGGGTTTAGTCCGAAAATTTTTCTACCAGCGGTTACGGCGGTTCCAAGGATCATTTTTCCCCCTGTTTCTTCCACCTCTAATCAAACTCTTTAGCTTTTTCCAAGTAAAGACCGAATCTTGCTCAACCAAATCGCCGCGCCAGTATTGAGTTGTGGAGTCTTTATCAGGGTTTCCACCGAAGAATCGGATGAATATGGGCGCGATATAAAGTGCTAATCCGGTTAGCGCCAACAATTGCGCCACTATTTGGATACTGCTGAAATTCTCACTCACCATCAAGCCGAGAATAATAAAGAAGAATCCAAAAATAAGGTAGGCTAAACTCCCGGTAATTTTATGTTCACGAAGCCATTTACCAAAACCCGCCCCGAAAGAGTGCTTAGCGCGTATCGGGCGGGGCGGCATAGGCTGTAAAACTCCAATATTGGTTGGTGTTGGTTTCCTTTTAGGTTCACGCTCACGCTCTTTTTCTTGAGAAGGAGTTTCAGGAATAAAAGTATCCATCTTCTCCAGAATTTCGCGTATTTCTTTTTCGTACTTCTTCATGGCTTCACCATCCCGCTAGATAAGGTTTGGTCGGTTATATGACCAAAAGCCCCACAAAGGCGTGGAGCGCGTTCAATCTGTGTGTCAGATTGAAAAGACTGTGAGAGCAGGGGTTCAAAGTTTTAAGTATGTATTTTGATTGACCGGCATTGCTAAGGAGAACTAAAACAATACGGGGCTTTGCTGAGACTCTACTACAAACGTGAGCTGCTCCCCACACAGCTATATTTACATTTTAGAACAGGCTTGTGGAAAAGTAAATAGCATAAAATTCGGATTTGTAAGAACTTTTACAGATTTTTAGGTTTGACTCACCTGCGTCAGTGATGTAAAATTTCAAAGTCAAATTTTCACAGGCTAATAAAGCCAAGACGCGGATAGTTAGAAGCTGTGGCAAGCTGCCAGAGAACCGCCCCAAGCGCTGTAAGGGTGGTCAGCATGTCGCTTCGAGAAAGACCGCCGAGCTAACGGAAGAAATTTTGCGGGTTTATACCGCCAAAAAGTAGAACCGTTCGGGATGCTCCCGTTACAGAGCGCCGGTTGTATAAACCGGGCGAGGCTGCTTATCGTAAGGTTTGCAGCGAAGTAAGGTGGTAACACGAATTAGGTGATTGCTTTGTGCGACACATTCGTCCTTATAAAAATGGGCGGAAGTGTCGTTTTTTTGTTATATTATCATGGTCAAAATAGCTCTAAATTCATTGTAAAAGGAGATATGAAAATGCCAGCTGAATGTCCTGAATGCGGCGCAACCTTGAACCTCGCTGCGAATGTAGAAAAAGGGGAAATCGTACAATGCCCCGATTGTGGCGCAGAACTGGAAGTAGTCAGTGTCAATCCGGTAGAACTGGCGGTAGCGCCCGAAGAAGAAGAGGATTGGGGCGAATAAACCATGAAGATCGGCATGCTGCTTTCGCGGGTCAGAGTGGAGGAAAAATTACTTTTTGCCGAGTTTGAAAAGCGCGGCATTGGTTTTGACCGTCTCTACGACCCGGAACTGGTTTTTGATCTTGAGACTAAACCATTTGAATATGATGTGGTGGTGGAACGTTGCATTAACCATAGCCGCGCCCTCTACGCTCTCAAAATATTGAACGACTGGGGTATTCCCACCGTCAACACCTATCACGTGGCGAATGTTTGCGGTAATAAATTTCTTACCACCCAAGCGTTGATTCACGCCGGTGTAGCAAGCCCTATCACCAAACTGGCTTTTACCCCCGAATCGGCTTTGCAAGCGATTGAAGAACTAGGCTATCCGGTAGTTATCAAGCCGCCGGTAGGTTCTTGGGGACGCTTGTTGGCAAAGCTCAATGATCGCGAAGCCGCCGAAGCTGTTCTCGAACACAAGGAAACGCTCGGTCATTACGAACATAGCATTTTCTATGTGCAAGAATATATTTCCAAACCCGAACGCGATATTCGCGCCTTCGTGGTAGGCGGTGAAACGATTTGCGCTATTTATCGCCGCAGCCCTCACTGGATTACCAATACGGCGCGTGGCGGGGAAGCCACCAATTGCCCCATAACGCCGGAGCTTAACGAAATTTGCGTGCGTGCCGCCAAAGCAGTAGGGGGTGGCGTAGTAGCAATTGACGTGGTAGAAGACAAAAATCGGGGCTTCTTAGTAATCGAAGTAAATTACACAATGGAGTTCCGCAACAGCATAGACACCACCGGGGTCAACATCCCTGCCAGAGTGGTAGATTATGTGCTGGAAGTAGGCACCGGTAAGCATTCATAATTATAGAATGAGGGAAACGGGATGAAGTTAGCCTGACTCCCGTTATTCTTGAAATCAGGAGATAGAAAAATTGTCTGGCAGCAAGATTAGAGTAGGCATAGTTGGCGGTAGCGGTTACACCGGGGGCGAATTATTGCGAATTCTGCTTGGGCATCCCCATGTGGAAGTAACGCAGATTACCAGTGAAACCAACAGCGGCAAGTTTGTTCACATCATTCACCCAAACCTACGCAAGCGCACCGAACTCAAGTTCATCTCCATGACTCAGCTTGAGGAATGCGATGTATTGTTTTTGGCACTTCCGCATGGCTCTGCCATGGGCAAAATTGACAAGTTCGCCCAACTTGCGCCGCGCATTATTGACCTTTCCGCCGATTTTCGACTGCGCGACCCCGCCGATTACCCGAAATGGTATGAGCATGAACACCCCAACAGGGAATGGCTCTCTAAATTCGTGTACGGCATCCCTGAATTGCATCGTGAGCAAATCCGCGAGAGCAATTACGTAACCGGGGCGGGTTGTTCTGCTACCGCTGTGGCGTTGGGCTTGATGCCCTTATTTAAACACGGGCTGGTAGATACCAATATCATAGTGGCTGAAACTAAAATCGGCTCTAGCGCGGCAGGTAACAAACCAAGCCTTTCAGGGCATCACCCGGAGCGCAGCGGTGTAAGCCGAATTTATCAGGCTACCGGACACCGCCACAGCGCCGAAATTATTCAGGAACTTAGCTTCGGCACTAAACCCAATATACACCTCACCGTTACCTCAGTCGAGGCGGTGCGCGGTATCCTTGCAACCTGTCACGTTTTCCTGAAAGAAAATTTGCAGGAGAAGGACATCTGGAAGGTGTATCGTCAGGCATACGGCAATGAGCCATTTATCCGCATCGTCAAAACCAAAGAGGGGATTTATCGCTACCCACAGCCGAAGATTCTGAGCGGCTCCAATTACTGCGACATAGGGTTCGAAAAAGACGAGAACAGCAATGCGCTGGTGGTTATCTCAGCAATTGATAACCTCGTTAAAGGCGCGGCGGGTAACTGCGTACAGGCGATGAACCTCATGTTTGGGTGGGAGGAGACGCTGAGTCTTGAATTTACCGGGCTACACCCTGCCTGATAGCTGATTTTTTGAAGAGCGATTGTAAATAGAAGGGCTGGCATATGGACTGGATAGAATATCTGGGGCGACAAAACATTGAAAACTGGATTATCAAGCAGTTCGCAAACGCTGCCGAAAATTTGTTGTTCTCCAGAGACGATGCGGTAGGCTATGTTGAGCAAGCTTTCGATTACATCGAGAAGCACGACTTGATAGACTCGCTCTTACAACTGGATAAACGCACCATTTGCCAGATTATTTATCGAATCGCGATGAGACCAGCCGAAGAATATCTCTGGCAGGTACAAATTGACATGGCGTTGGCAGGCAAAGTGGATACTCCAGATGGCGCAATATATTATTACACCAAGAAGGCTGAGGATATTGGAGAGCGTAAAGCTACCTACCTACTCTCGGTGGAATTGAGCAAGCGGCGCGGTATCTCACCGCACTGGTAATATTGAATAAATTTTTAGCCTAAGAGAAAAGACAAATGATAGTCGTAAAAGTCGGGGGCGGTAAAGGAATTAATTACGAGGCGGTAACCTCAGATTTAGCCGAATTGCATGCTGCCGGGCAGAAAATTGTGCTGGTACATGGCGGTTCTTACGAAACCAACGTCCTCAGCGAAAAACTGGGACACCCGCCCAAGTTTGTGACCAGCGTTTCGGGCTACGAAAGTCGCTATACCGACCGCGAAACGCTCGAAATCTTCGAGATGGTTTATTGCGGTAAGGTCAACAAAAGCATCGTAGAAATGTTGCAAGCTAAAGGCGTAAATGCGGTAGGCTTGAGCGGGATTGACGGGCGTTTGCTGGAAGGTACGCGCAAGGATGCTATCAAAATTATTGACAGCGAGGGGCGCAAGCGCATTTTGCGGGACGATTTCACCGGCAAAGTGGAAAAGGTCAATATCGGGCTACTCACCTTGTTGCTGGATAACGGCTATTTGCCGGTAGTAACGCCTCCCGCTATCAGCTACGCGGGCGAGGCAATCAACGTAGATGGCGACCGCGCCGCCGCTATTATTGCTTCTTCGCTAGGAGTTGACCAGCTTATCATTTTGAGCAACGTGCCGGGCTTGTTGCGGGACGTGAAGGACGAAAGCTCGCTCATCACCCATATTGAAAAAGCCTTTGTGGAAGAGAGCATGAGCTTTGCCGAAGGGCGCTTCAAGAAAAAGGTAATGGGCGCATCGGAAGCGTTGCAAGAAGGCGTAAAAGAGGTGATTTTCGCCGATGCGCGAGTGGATAAACCCATTTCCGCTGCAATCGCGCACAAAGGCACAGTAATCAGTTAATTATTTTGGATAACCTGTTTTCTGAAACGGGTTACTATCCCCTGAGTTTGATGGAGGGAAAAAATGTCCGAAACGCTTGAAGTTGTAGATCAAATCAGAGCCACCGAAGATAGCCTTGAAGTGGGCGTATATCCCAAGCGCGAAGTAAATATAGTGCGAGGGGAAGGGGCTATCCTGTGGGACGATAAAGGCAATCGCTACGTGGATTGCGTGGGCGGTCAGGGTGTGGCAAACGTGGGTCACTGCAACCCGTTGGTGGTGAAAGCCATCGAGGAACAGGCTAAACGCTTAATCACCTGCCCTGAGATTTTCTACAATGATAAGCGTGCGGAACTTTTGCGAAAACTGGTCGAGGTTGCCCCCGCCGGATTGCGCCGGGTCTTCCTTTGCAACAGCGGTACAGAGGCGATAGAGGCTTCCATCAAGTTTGCACGCCTCATTACAGGCAAAACCGATATCATCGCCACTGTACGTAGCTTTCACGGTCGCTCGATGGGTGCGCTGAGCGCAACGTGGGAGAAAAAGTATCGCGAACCTTTTATGCCGTTAGTGCCGGGCTTCAGTCACGTACCTTACGGTAAAATCGAGCCATTGCGTAATGCCATTACCGAAAATACCGCCGCAATTCTGGTTGAGCCGATTCAAGGTGAAGGCGGGGTGCATATACCGCCCGCCGGATACCTGCGCGAGTTGCGCCAACTTTGCGATGAAACAGGGGTATTGCTGATTTTGGATGAGATTCAGACAGGCTTCTGCCGAACTGGCAAGTTCTGGGGTGGCGACCATGAGGGTGTGCGCGGCGACATTATGGCGCTGGCAAAAGCCATCGGCGGTGGCATGCCGATGGGTGCGGTGCTGATTGACGAGAAGTTCGGCGAACTGCAAAAAAGTACGCATGGCACAACCTTTGGCGGTAATCCGCTTGCATGCGCTGCCGCTATAGCTGCCATCCAGTTCATGCAGGATAACAAACTAGAGGAACGAGCCGCCGAGATGGGCGATTATCTGCGCTCTCGCCTTGCACCGCTTGCGGAAAAGGGCGATGTGGTGCGCGAAATTCGCGGACGTGGGCTAATTACCGGCATCGAGCTAAAGCAGAAGGTCGTACCCTATCTGAAAGCCTTGCTGGAACGGGGCGTGTTGGCGTTACCTGCCGGTCCGAACGTGTTACGCCTACTTCCGCCGCTGGTCATCGAGAAAGCCGATCTTGATTTCGCGATTGAGCAACTCATCGCGGTTCTGAGCTAATCTCAGCGTAAAAGAACAAATAGAAACGGCATGACCACGCCGTGCAGCGTGCTAAAGCTGGGCGCAAGCAGTGTCAACAATCATCTAATTTCCTGCAAAAAAAGTGAAAGCCCACCGTGTGAGCGGCGGGCTAAAATTGTGTCGGGAAGAGGATACGCTTTTATGTATCTTTCAGATTTTATGTTCTAATAATATACGGAAATTTGTTCGTTGTCAATAGGCATGTGGCTTTTTTCGCCAATTTCCTGAAAAACCCGATTTTGGACACTGGGCGCATCCGTTCCTCTCACAATTCATTAGCCCATCAGGGATATGTCACTAACATCTCAATCTGCGTCTTTGGTCACAATCATAAAGTGATTAAGTTCGGCATATCTCCAGACGGTTCTATCTTATTAGGCGCTACAAAGCCCAACAGCAGAAACATGAAGCGAGTCTGGATATAAATCTTCCAGCATATTAACCAAACGTGGGGAGAGATTCTGGTCGAAAAGCAACTTCATTCTTTAACCGTCAACATCAGCTTTTCCCGGTCAGCCGCATAACTCAGGCTGGCAAGAATATCTTCTTTCGTCAGGTAGGGGAAATCTTGCAAAATTTCTTCCACTGACATGCCGGAAGCCATATATTCTAGAATATCGTACACGGTGACGCGCATGCCCCGGATACAGGGCTGCCCTCCGCGCTTTCCCGCTTCAATCGTAATAATGCCTTTATAATCCACACTAACGCCTTTTTGTTTTTTACAAAAGGTTTTGCCTATTCAGACCCTATAGTAATCAGCTTGGGCAGTTTCGGCAATAACCCAAACCATATTTATCAACTGCATCGAATATGGACGCATCCAACTACCAACACGCCCTGTTTTCAGTCTGCCAACGCTTGCTCAAGGTCGGCGATAATATCCGCTACATCTTCTACTCCCACCGAGAGACGGATAAGTCCCGGCAGAATCCCGGCAGCGCGTAATTCTTCCTCAGTCTGGCGCGAATGTACCATCGAGGCAGGATGCGTGATAAGCGTCTCCACGCCACCCAAACTAACCGCTAACACACAAATTTTGGTGCGCCCGATTAGGCGATAGGCTGCGGCAAAGCCGCCTTTCATATCAAAAGCCAGCATTCCGCCGAAACCGCCTTTCATTTGGCGTTTTGCCAACACGTGTTGCGGGTGCGAGGGCAAGCCCGGATAAAAGACTTGCGATACCGCCGGATGCTTTTCCAGATAGTGCGCCACTTCCATAGCGTTGCGATTGTGCGCCGCCATCCGCAAACCGTAGGTTCTCAGACCGCGTTGCAACAGCCACGCCTCGAAGGGATGCAAAACCGGACCCATCACTCGCGCATAATCCCACGCCCGCTCTATCAAAGCCTGCTTACCCAGAATAACCCCTGCCGTCACATCGGCATGCCCGTTGAGATACTTTGTGGCGCTATGTATCACCACATCGTAGCCAAGTTCTAGCGGACGCTGATTCCATGTCGAAGCGAAAGTGTTATCGGTAATAGCCAACGCGCCCGCCGCATGCGCTATTTCGGCGGTAGCTTTCAGGTCGGTCAAATCCATAGTGGGATTGGTGGGCGATTCGGTATAGATAATTTTCGTATTGGGGCGAACGGCGCGGGCAAAGGCTTCAGGGTCACGCTGATCCACGAGCGTCACTTCCACCCCGTAAGAGGGCAAGGTATTGGTAAATAGTGTCAACGTAGCGGTATAGTGGGTATTCTGGGCAATCAGATGGTCACCTGCTTTCAGGTTGGACATCAAAGCGATACTAACCGCCGCCATGCCGGAACCAACCGCCAACGCCGCTTCCGAACCCTCCAAGTCAGCCAACGCAGCTTCCACCTGTTTGGTATTGGGCGTACCGTAACGCCCGTAAAGCGTGGCAGGCGCAATCACATTTGATAATTCCGCGCCCTCTTCTGGGCTATTGACCCGAAAAGTGCTGGTCTGGTAAATGGGAGGGCTAACGGCGGTGGTATCATCGGCAATACGAGGCGCATGGATAAGGCGGGTTTGAATGCCGTGACCAGAGGGAGAAGTAGCCATTTATAAAAGTTCCTTTCAAATTGAGAAAAAGTTAGGTGGCATAGCACAACAGACTTCTGTACATACGACCAAGCTATCATTTCACAGGTAGTAGCAAGCCTGAATGATTTCGTATCTATATCAGCTTAGCCCAAATTAAAGCAAACATCCCACATCCAGCCCTGATTTTTAGAACCATCATCCAATTCTACATTTATCCAGCGTATTCCTTCCGCTTCGGCGACATTCCCTAGAATTATAAATACAATGCCAGGGCGATATTCACCCTTCGTACCTTTGGTAGTGGAAGGTTCAGGACGTAGATTACAATTCGTTAACAACGCCAGTTTTTTAAGAGCAGGGGTAGGGGTTGCCGTAGATACTGGTTTTGGTACTGGAGTAGGCGAAGGCGCTATTATCGCAAGGGTAGTGCGGCTAACCGTTGTGGTTGCAGGTGTATTTACTATCGGGGAACTATTGCGCCCAAAATTCTCTACTAGATTAGAAAAATCTGCCCGGCTTAACACCATAATCAGAATTACAAAAGCGGTGATAGAGGCAATAGATATGATGGTAACATCGGCACAACCCATAGTAGGTCCTTTGTGCCGCAAATAATCCCGCTCTCGTCTGTCAAACATACCTTATTCCCTGCTCGTTTTGCAATGTGTGACTCTGTTAGTTCAAATTTCAATTCATATATTACACTAAAAAGCATTTAAAACTCAAAAAGGCTCACCCGCTACCATTGGTGAGCCTCTTTGAGAGGAGGAGAGATTAAGTTCATCTAAGAGATTTATTTCTATTTTTTCTTTACTATTTATATTGTAAAACATTAAATGTTAATATTCAATAGCTACAACGTACTACATGTCTAAATATTTATTAATCTAGGTCTTGAATTTGTTTCGCCATTCTAAATCACTTCAAGTTTAGTTTCGTGAGCGCGTCCCTTCTCAATCCGATAAGCGCGAGTCTCACAGTCTAAAGTGCCGTTATTGTTTTCAAAAACCGAGGTAATCAGGTACACCACCCCCGGCAAATCTGCCAGCCTTATATCGGTTTGGCTAGGACGAGCAGGATAGCGCGGGTGCGAATGGTAAACCCCGGTCAATTTCATGCCCCGCATCTCAAACGCCAGTAAAGTTTCCAGCGTCTGCTCCGGCGCGATATTGTATTCCAATTGCGGTTGCCCTGAGATATTGTGGGCAGGCTTTAGCTCCATTGCCTGACCAAGCACACTCCCGCCGAGAAAACCGCAAATCTCATATGGAAAGCCCTCTCGCGCCAGTTGCTCGACATTTGCCAACGCCTCGCGCTTGATAAAGAAATTCACGCCTATGTAGTCGTCTTTCGCTTAATCTGAATTACTTCGTTCAGGCTTCCGATGCGATAGCCATCTAAATCAAGCGCCACATAGCTGTAACCAAGCCGATGCAAACCCTCAGTTACCTGAGTACGGATGGGTTCCTGCACAAAAAGAGGCAAATCGGCGGGCGAAACTTCGAGACGTGCCATTTTATCGTAGTGGCGCACGCGCACCCCGCTAAAGCCCAAATCCTGTAGTAGTTCTTCCGCTTTGCCAATTATCTCCAGCGCCTCAACCGTAACCGTAGAGCCGTATGGAATACGCGAACTGAGACATGCCGCAGCAGGCTTGTTCCAAGTAGGCAAGCCAAGCGTCTTTGATAGGGCGCGAATATCTAATTTACCCAACCCTGCTTCTTGCAAAGGGCTACGCACTTGCAACTCTTTGGCAGCCTTCATACCGGGGCGGTAGTCGCCCATATCGTCTAGGTTAAACCCATCGGCGACAAATTTAAATCCGCCACTCGCCGCTATTTCACTAAGTTCCGAAAAAAGCGTGTTTTTGCAGAAATAACAGCGTTGTGGGCTGTTTTCCACATATCCAGCACGCTCCATTTCGTTGGTCTGAGTAATAATCAGCCGCGCTCCCATTTCTTCGGCATGCTTGCGGGCAAGCGCAATCTCACGGGGGGGTATGCTTGGCGAAATTGCAAGGCAACCTGCCGCATTCTCCGCGCCAAGCGTCAGGTCGGCAACTTTAAGCAACAAAGCACTGTCAACGCCGCCACTGTAAGCAACCAAGACCGATTCCATTTCAAGCAAGATACGCTGCAAATGTTCAGCTTTTTCGGCAAGCTCAGTCTCAAGCTCACCAAAAGGATTAATTATTCTATTATTAGCAAAATCTATAGTCATTTTATTAATATTCCTGATTGGTATTAGGCAAAACAGCTATATTCTTCAGGTTAGCACAGCGTCAAACCCAAATCAACCCTCCAGAATGTTCTCAACCACTTCAAGCCGTTCGAGTAAGCCGCTCCGGTTGAATTGTACCGCTACCAAATCGTAGCGACATTCCGGCGGCTCACCATGTGCATCATATAATTCAGGATGAGCTTGTAGATACAAGTCACCTAACAAGTGCAGGGTTCGCAGCTTGCGGGATGTCAGAGACTCTTCGGGGCTACCGGATTGGTCGCCACGTCTTGTACGCACTTCTACAAAAACAAGGCATTTTCCCTGCCAAGCCACTAGGTCAAATTCACCATAACGGCAACGCCAGTTTGCCTCTATAATTTTGTAACCCACCGCCGCTAATTTCTCGGAAGCCAAACGCTCCCCAAGGTCTCCCAATTTTTTGCGGGCTTTAGAGTCAGGTTGGTGCCTATCCATAATTATACGCTCTCTAGGTTGCGAAACGCTCATGCAAAGTGTAAACTTTGCTTAGATTGATGTCAACAAAGAATTCTTACTTATGCCAATATTTCCAAATCTTGAATTTGAACAAGCCCTTTGGCTAGAGGGGAAAATCCGCCTAGTAGGCTTGGATGAGGTTGGGCGTGGCGCTTATACTGCCAGTGTAGTAGCAGCAGCGGTAATCTTGCCCAACGATGAAAAAGCCCTCTCTGGGTTAGCCAGTGTACGTGACAGCAAAATGCTATCGCGTGAAGCGCGTGTGCGCCTTGTTTCGGTAATCCGTCAAACGGCGGTTGCCTACGGTATAGGAGCAGCCTCCCCTGCCGAAATCGAACGATTCAATATCCGAGGGGCTACCGCATTGGCGATGAAACGCGCCTTGAACAGAATCGGAGCATACGACCATCTGCTGGTTGATGGTTTGCGGGTAAAAGAGCTAGGTTTGGAACAGCAAACCGCCATTGTGAAAGGCGACGCGCTGTGCCTCTCCATTGCATGCGCTTCCGTAATCGCTAAAGTTTGCCGCGATGGGCTGATGTACAAACTGGCAGCGCGTTATCCCGGCTACGGCTGGGAAAACAATGTTGGATACGGTACGCCCGAACACATAGAAGGGCTAAATCGTCTTGGAATTACGCCGCATCACCGCCGCAGTTTTGCCCCGATTCGCGCATTACTACGGTGTGACGATAGCGCATAAACCAACACTAAAGGAACGGGAATTTTGAGTAGAGAAATCCGCATACTGGTTACGGGCGGTGGTACAGGTGGGCATGTGACTCCGGCAATAGCGGTAGTCCGCGCCATCCGTGAGCAAGCGCAAAATACCGCTTGGAAGCCTGTATTCCGCTATCTGGGCAATAAACGCGGCATCGAAAGCAAATTGGCAGTCGAAGCGGGCATCGAATTTGAAGGCGTAGAAAGTGGCAAGTTGCGCCGCGCTTATAACTTGCGTGGTTACTTTACTCGTGAGAATATCGCCGATGCTTTCCGAATCCCGGTTGGTATCGTGCAAGCACTCTGGAAAGTGTGGAAGTTTCATCCCCATGTGGTTTTAAGTACCGGAGGCTATGTCAGTGTGCCGCCTGTAATAGCCGCTTGGTTATTGCGAGTCCCGGTTATAACCCACGAACAAACCGTCCAAATTGGTCTTGCCAACCGGATAACGGCGCGGTTTGCCCGCACTATAGCCCTGACATTTGAAGGAGCAGCGCAGGAACTACCGCCCCGCTTACGGCGCAAAACTAGAGTAACAGGCAACCCGGTACGTTCTATAATTTTTAAGGGTGACAAAGAAAAAGCAATAGCCCATTGTAGTTTTGACTCTTCCGATAATCACCTACAAACCATTTATATAACCGGAGGGGCGCAAGGAGCGCGTATCATCAACCGAGCGATAGAGGCAGTTTTAGGCGAGTTGCTGCAATTTTGCCGAATTATGCACCAATGCGGGCAACAACCCGCAGGCGATGAGCAGGATTACGACCGCTTGGCAAAAGTAGAAAGCAGGTTGCCTACACAGTTGCGCCACCGCTACTGGCTAACCCGTTTTGTGGGAGATGAAATCGGAGATGTGTTCGCCCTTACCAACTTGGTAATCAGTCGCGCTGGCGCAGGAACGGTTACTGAGGTTTCGGCATTGGGTAAACCAGCGATTTTCATCCCCCTAGTGCCAACCGGCGGTGATGAGCAAACGCGCAATGCGAAGCGTAGCGTTGAAGCGGGCGCAGCAGTTATTATCCCACAAGCAGAATTGAACGGGGAGCGTTTGCTGGATGAAATCAAGAAGCTTCTAAAGAATACCCAACAACTTGAAGCAATGGGCAAAGCCGCGCTAACGCTGGCACGCCCTAACGCAGCGCATGATTTGGCGCAAGTTGTTTTGCAGGCTGTTTTATAATCTATTCCTTTTACAGAGAGGAGTCCACACTAGATGGCTGGTAATCAAGGTAATAAAAACGATCCTGAAAATTATGTGCCACAGCGAGAACGCACCATCAAGACATT
Organism: Candidatus Chlorohelix sp.; assembly: GCF_037138995.1. Classification (NCBI taxonomy): domain Bacteria; kingdom Bacillati; phylum Chloroflexota; class Chloroflexia; order Candidatus Chloroheliales; family Candidatus Chloroheliaceae; genus Candidatus Chlorohelix; species Candidatus Chlorohelix sp. The sequence continues at coordinate 99,223 of NZ_JBAXHI010000001.1, forward strand.
ACTTGTCTCCGGTATCGCGTTAATTGTGGTAGCAGCTATCGCGATTGTAGCATTGTTGGCGCTAGGCGGTAGCCAAACCCCTACCGCCGTAGTAACGGCTGAAGCTACCGAAAACCCACAGCAAGAGGTTAGTAGCGTTTTGGATACAACCCCCAAAGCTATCGAAAGTGCTGTAGTTGAGGGTGCGCTTGGCTCAGGTGGTTACTATAAAACCGATTGGTACTGGTTATACTTTACTGCGCCTGTTTACCCGGATAATCCTAACAATCACAAAGGCGGTCTTGACCAATACTTAACTAATTTCATCAGTACCGCCCAAAGCACCGTTGATATAGCCGATTATGACTTTGATTTGGCAAACGTAGCGGACGCAATGGTAGCTGCCGCAAAGCGAGGCGTGCGGGTGCGAATGGTTACAGACACCGATACCCTCACCAATAAAGACAAAAATATTCAAGCGGCTTTCGATAAACTGAAAAAAGCCAATATCCCTATTGTGGATGATCAACGCGGGGCGATTATGCACAACAAGTTCACGGTGGTGGATAATAAGGTGGTCTCTACCGGAAGCTGGAATTACACCGATGGCGATACTTATCACCTAAATAATAATGTGATTTTTATTACAAACCAACAATTGGCGCAAAATTATACTACCGAATTTGAGAAAATGTTCACCAAGAAGCAGTTCGGACCGAACAAAGATAAAGGCGTACCCTATCCTTCTCTGCTCCTCGGAAACACCAAAATTGAGAATTATTTTTCAGCCGAAGATGGAGTTGCCCAAAAGATTGTAGATAAAATCGGCGCTGCTAAATCCAGCATTTATTTTATGGCTTTCTCCTTTACTCATAACGGAATCGGCAAAGCCATTATGGATAAAGCAAAAGCAGGGGTGAAAGTCGGTGGCGTTTTTGAAACTACCGGTTCACAAACCGTTTATTCTCAGTACAAAAAAATGCTGGAGCAAAAGCTGGACGTTTATACGGACGGCAATCCTTGGGTTATGCACCACAAGGTTATTATCATAGATGAGCATATCACAATCTTTGGCTCATTTAACTTCAGCGACAACGCCGACAAGTCCAATGATGAAAATTTGCTAATTATTGACGATGAAGGGCTGGCTAAAGCCTTCAAAACCGAATATGACCGGGTATTGGAAGTGGCTAAAGCTAAAAAGAAATAGCAGCGTCACTTTTACTCCGCACCGCGTTTGGTGCGGATTTTTTATGCTCAAAATATCGGTTATAATGAATTGGAGTTTCCCCGTTTCATAAGCTGGAAGGAATATTGAAAATATGTTGCAGGCTGGAGACGTAATCAGTGGAACCTATCGGCTAGAGCGAAGATTGGGAAAAGGCGGTATGGGCGAAGTTTGGCTGGCACACCATAACCTCCTTGATGAGTCACGTGCAATCAAGATTGTATTGGGTGAACTTGCAGAAAACACCCAATTACGAGATAGGTTTGTGCGGGGAGAAGCCCGTAATGCACTGCGATTGGAGCGACATCCCAATATAGTGCGGGTTTATGAGCTTAGCCAACACAAAAATATGCCTTACATGGTCATGGAATATGTGGAAGGCAAAAGCCTACGCGACCTCATGAATCTGCGTAAACCGATGCCCCTCTTTGAAACGGGCGAGATTCTGCGACAGGTTGCCGCTGGACTGGAAGCCGCACACCGACAAGGGATGATTCACCGAGACATTAAACCTGCCAACGTTCTGATTGACGAGAAAAACGGAAATATTGCCAAACTTACCGATTTCGGACTGGTCAAAAACCTTGATTCGGATGGCGATAGCGGCTTGACCGCAACCGGGCAGTATATGGGAACGCCCTTTTATATGGCACCTGAACAAGCGCATGGTAATGCCGACAAACGCAGCGACATTTATTCGCTGGGCGCAATGGTTTATGAGATGTTGGCAGGGCGACCACCCTTCATCGGAGCTACCACTTCCGTAATCGTGCAACATGTCACCACGCCACCGCCACCTTTGAGGGAATTTAACCCCACCGTGCCGGCTGATGTGCAAAATGTAATTCTACGCGCCCTTGCCAAAACCCCCGAAGACCGTTTCCAGAGCGCTACCGAATTTTACACGGCTTATCAGCATGCCCTTAATATAAGCAACCCTAATTATAGTGAAAAAACTACGCCACTTGGTATGGTAGAGCCAATGCCGAATCCTAGCACCTTTGATATGTACCAGAATCCACAAACCCCATCCTCCCCAAATCCGGCGCATATTTCGGGCGCGAATACCCCACCTGACCTGAAATTGCCTAACGTAGCCAACCAAACACCTACGCCTACACCCACAGGTGAAAAATTCGGGAAAATGCCGTTATTAGTGATTATAGGCAGTGTAATCTTAATTCTGGCTACCGTGGTTGCAATGCTGCTGCTGATAGTTTCAGGCAATTCGAGCAGCAGTTCCAATGGCGCTTCCGCCGTCACCATCGGCGCATTTCGTCCAATAACAGCTTCTTACCCTTTACCTACGCGAAACGGTGAATCCAGAATCTTGGCGGGAGTTCCTCAGAACAATATAACTGCAATGGATATTTCACCGGATGGAAGTGTAATTGCAACAAGTTATAGCAATGCAACGTTAATAACATGGCGTGCTGAAACGGGAAAAGAGTTAACCCGACTGACAGGTTTTAATGGCTCCGTAAACGGGTTACGCTTCTCACAAGATGGAAAGCAACTATTGGGATGCGGTTCAGCTAGTTCTTTGCTTATTTGGAATATGCCCGATGGTAAAATCCTACGTACTTTAGAGGGTCAAACCGTCACTGCGGTGGCTTGTGATTTTATAAATAGCGGTAAAACCGTGTATTCAATAGCCGAAGATAACTCGCGCCGTCAGTGGGAGCTAAACAACCCCGGCAATACCCCTGCTAATGTGCAACCCGGACAAAGGCTCGAATCCAATCTGGTAACTTTCTCGCCCGATGGCAAATTCGTAGCGGTGATTGATAAGCCACAAAATCTTTCCATTACCAACCTTACTACCTTTAGTGAAGCGGGGCGGATTGCCTTACAAACTAACGAGAATATTACGGCGGTTGCCTTCAGCCCTTCGGGTAATGTACTGGCTACTGCGGTTGACGATGGTTCTTTACGCTTCTGGAATATTATCGCCAATCAAAATACAATGAGCTTTAACCCTTCAGTAAAACTAGCATTACCTAATACGGAAACGCTATCAGCATTGTTATATACACCGGATGGGAAATTTCTCATTGCAGGTAATAGCGAGGGACACTTGGAAGTATGGGAGGCTGAACAGGGTAAGCAAATTGCAGAGTCTAACCCCCATGAACGTAGCATAACCCGCCTTAAGTTGATGCCCGGCTCTAAACAAGTGGTAACTGCTTCAAACGATAATACGGTTGCCATCAGCACGTTAGAGGGGCTAAAGCTGGACAAAAGCATAGGCTCGGCATCCTCACCAGCGAGAACTATGGCACTTTCACCAGAAGGGCAACAGGTTGCTTTTACCCAAAACAAAAAAATCGTACTATTCGACCTTGCAAAAGGTACTATCCGCTATCAGTTAGAAGGTCATAAAAACACGCCCTATAATCTGGCTTTCTCGCTAGATGGCAAGCGGCTTGTCTCAACCTCCTACGATGAGCTATTGCTATGGGATACAGAAGCTGGCAAGCAAGCGGAGATTGCACAATTCGATAATGCCATCGGAGGCATTGCTTTTTCGCCGGATGGTAAAAAGCTGGCGGTTGGCTCTTACAAACAGGTTTATCTTTATGATACAAGCAATTACCGAATTGCCAAAGAATTAAAGCCGAACACACAGGAAGAAATCAGCGCCACCAGCCTAGCATTTTCAGATAACCAGACTCTGGCGCTGGTATGGGGCAATAAAAATACCTATCTTTGGAATATAAATGGCAACGAACAACCAAAATTGCTGACCAAAGAAGATGATAATATCGCCACTCTGGCGATTTCGCCTGATAAAAAACTTCTCGCGGTAGGTAGCAGCGGTAAGGTGCGTATGTACGACCTGCCAAGCGGCAAGGAAAGGCTTTTGCTAGACACAAAAGATTATGCGGTGCGACAATTGACTTTTGACTCATCGGGAAAGCGGCTTGCGGCTGCGCTACCGGGCAATAATATAATAATCTGGCAATTGTTGAATCAAACTCCGGTCAGCCTGCAAGGGCATCAGGATAGCATTACAGGCTTTGCCTTCGTACTGGATGAGAACTATGGCTTAAGCGCATCGGAGGATGGCACACTGCGAATCTGGAAAGTTTAATTATAAAACCAAATATGGGATTAGTACGCTCTTGGGGATGAGTCGCGCACCCCTTGACATGGTTCATGAATTAGGTTATAATGCGCTTGAGTTTGAAAATTACGGTAAGTCGCCCTCCTCCCGACAAGTGGACGAGCAAACCTTTTTCAAACGCGAGTCTGCCGACCCCACAATTAGAATGGCAGTACAAGCAAAACCCCGGTTTGTGAGCAACTGGGGTTTGATTTTTTCATAAGAAAATTGCCTCTACCTGCGTAAAAATCCGTTCAGCTTTAATTAATGATTCTTGCCTCAAGCCCATTATTCCAGAGATGCTCCACCAATTGGCTATGCTGTTCACGAGCGCGACACTCGATTTGCAATACTACTTCGGTGCGCCCTACCGGTACGTTAAGTTCGCCCCGCCGATGTTCCACCTGACGCAAATTCATACCCATTTCAGCTACCAGCCTGAGAAGGTTAAGGAGTTGTCCGGGCTTATCGGTTAAGATTATCGAAACTGCAAATAACCTGCCACTGCTAGACAAACCATAATCAATAATGTTTCCGACCAGCGGCGTATCAATATTTCCACCGCTGAGAATTATCGCTACCCGTTCGCCAGTTTTTAGCGGTATTTTACCTGCCATCAACGCGGCAAGCCCAACCGCACCCGCGCCTTCTACCAATGTTCGGGTACGTTCCAAAACTGAAACAATCGCTTCCGAAATTTTACCGTCATCCACCGTCACCACATCGTCAACGTAGCGGCGCAACACCAGCGAAGGACGCTCACCCGGCATCTTCACCCGAATACCGTCAGCTATAGTAGTCGCATCCGGATTAATTGCATTATACTTCCCGCTTTGAATAAAACCATAATAGGGTGAAACCGTAGCAGTTTGTACTCCTATAACCCGGACTTTGGGCTTTTGTAACTTTAACGCCAGCGCAACTCCAGAAAGCAACCCGCCACCGCCCAGCGGCACAACCACAGTGCTGACATCATGTAAATCCTGAAGCATTTCAAGACCAATTGTACCCTGTCCGGCAATCACATCCCAATCATCATAGGGATGCACCATCATTAATTCGCGCGTTTTTGCCAATTCATTTGCAAAGATAAAAGCATCTTCCAGCGTATTCCCATGCTGAATGACTTCTGCCTTCAAGTCGCGGCAAGCCTTTACTTTAGTCAGGGATGCCCCTAGCGGCATTACTACCGTAGCCTCAAATCCGCTAAACAGCGCGGCGCTGGCAACACCTTGAGCATGGTTGCCCGCGCTAACACAGATAACCCCCAACGGACGTTCACCGCCGCGCATTTCTGCCAAGCGGGAAATTTTATTATAAGCGCCCCGAATTTTAAAAGAACCGGTGCGTTGCATATTTTCAAATTTAAGAAATACGGTTGCCCCGCACTCTCTACTAAAAACCTGAGATTCCATCAAATCGGTACGCCTTACCACACCGGAGAGACGCCCTGCTGCTTCCAGAATATTTTCCAATTTTACGGGTATCTCAGTTGAGGTTGTCATTCTTTCCCACCACTATCTACAGGTTACAGGTTGAATAAAATAATAGCGGAATTATACTCTAAACCGGAAGCTTGAGAAGATGGCCACAGGGGTTTTTGAGCTATACTGCAAAAGGCAAAATGCTTTAATTTCTGTAAAAAAAGGGTATAATAACCCCACAAATTTGTCCAGTTTTGCAATTCCTTTATCGGCTAACTGCGCCATGTGGAAAAAACACCCCTTAACTCGCTTCATTGTCGGCTTCAGTCTTGCGCTACTTTTTGGTCTTGGGCTTGGGGTCGCATACATAATTGGCGAGGATTACTGGAGCGATGGCAACAACCCACCAGTTGTAGTTGAAGGCAAAATTTCTAATAAAAGCCCCCGCTCATATCCTCGCAACAATAACGGCAGCTTTGACCTGATAGAGAGTACCACAGGCTCATTAATTTCGCACTTCGAACTACGCTCAGAAATTATTCGGCAGATTCAAAACGGGCAAAATGTGTTAATTTCTATGTCTCCCCACATCCACCATATCTATTCGCTTAATGTCGAGAACTTAGGAGAATTGGTACAAGATGAGTGGGTTGAAGGGGCGTTTTTTCAGGAATATCAAGCGCCTGTATTCTGGACAGTGGCATGTGTTGGCATATTAATAGTGTTTATTCTTATCTATGCACTGCTCAATCTTGCAGATTGGCTGTTACCGCCCTATCGCAAACGTGGAATAGTAGTGGCGCGAATTGAGCAAGCCGATTTCAACGCGGCAGACTACGGCTTGCTTTTGCGCGGTTTGCCCTCCCCCAAAGACCGAAAAAGCTTCCGCTTTGAATTAAATGAAAAGGATTTCCTGTCAACCGATGGGGCGGATTTTGTCGAAGTCTGCTACACTCCTCTATTCCAGTTTGTGCGAGAAGTGAAAATACTACGGCGAGATGATTTTGAGCTAGAGCAACTGCTGGTGTTGGAGCGGGAACAGCGCAAGGCAATACATTTACGTTATCTGCCGGGTTGGCAACAAAAATTAGCCCTGCTATCTGATGGTATAATCGCTACAGCATTATTTTCTGGTGGAGCAATTTGTTTATTCAACTCGATTCTGGGTTGGCTGGATTCTAATTTCAGCAATTATAACGCTACTGCCGAGCGTTTTCTTTTGCCGGGTACTGCCCTTTTTCTGTTTTGTATGGGGTCGCTGTTCAGCTTTAACTTTTTGCAAAAACTCAAAGACCTGAAAGCACCCAAAAAGATTACAACAGGACCGGTGTTGAGCAAATGGCGCGTGAACGGCGGCACGAACGAGATTCGCCGTCAGATTGTAGTAGCAGAGGGGGGTCTGGAGTCAGGCAGTGACGGTGTGCGTAAGTTTGAGATAAATAATTTCCTGTTTGATGAATTGCAGGTAGGGGACTTAGTAGAAATAGAACATACGGCACGTCTGCGCTTTATCGTGCGGTTGGAAGTAAAAGGACATCAGGAATTGCTACGAGAGGTCTAACCCGATAAACGGAATGACTCATTGAAAAAGATAGAACATTTACTTGAAAATAGCTAAAGCATCTTGAACTATCAAAAATCTACTTCCAAATCTCTGGTACTTACTCCCGAAACCCGCAAACTGATAATGCTGGTAGGGGGCGCTTTGTTGTTGGGCGTGGCGGGGGGTTTTATGGCAGTGGCGCTACCCAACCCGCTTTTCGGCTTTGGCGCGGTAGCAGGGCTGGTAGTAGCTTATTTCATGCTTGGTCGCCCCATTTTCACCCTGATGGTAGGGGTAAGTATAGCCCTGTTATTACCTTTCGCCGTTATCCCCGTGAAGCTTGGTATTACACTCACCCTACTAGAAGCTTCGCAACTGGCATTATTCACAGTCTGGTTATTCCGCTTGGCATTGCGAAGTGACGATGATGAGCAAAAGCTGGTTTCTTCACCCTTCGATTGGGCAGTATTACTGTTCTTGGGCGTATGCCTTTTCGCTTTTATTCTCGGCTTTGGCTATGTGAACAGCAGCGATGTAATGCACAACTTCTTCAAATTGATGCTTTCCATCGTGAGCTTTTTCGCCATAATAAATATTGTGCGTACCCAAACGATTCTGGATAAAGTGGTGAAATTGCTGGCATTGGCAGGTTCTGGCGCAGGTTATAGCGGGCTGGCGCTTTATATATTGCCAAAAACTTTGCAAGAACGGCTTTTGCTGGCGTTGCAAACCATCGGCTACCCCACCAACCGGGTGTTGCGCTACGTGGAGGACGACCCCGCCAAAGGGCAACGCGCCACCGGAACCAGCGTTGACCCTAATAGCTACGGCGGTTTGCTGGTACTGGTTATTGCGCTACTTTTTGTACAATTGGTTTCGCCCAAACCGATTTTCAAACGTTGGGTACTGGCGTTGTTAATGCTTGGTCCTGCGGCTGCGCTGGTGCTGACTTACGGGCGTGGGGCGCAATTGGGTACGCTGGTAGTAATCGCTTTCGTAGCAACGGTGAAGTATCGCAAAATTTGGCTATACGCCATCCCTGCGGCTATCGCTGGTTGGCTGGCGCTGCCGGGAAATATCAAAACGCGCTTCGCAGAGGGCTTTGCCCTGCAAGACCCTGCCACCTTGATGCGCCTTGCCGAATACCAAAACGCCCTTGAAATTATCCAGCGTTACCCTTGGTTTGGGGTAGGTTTTGGCAACGCCCCTTCGGTTGACCTCACGACAGGGGTTTCAATGATTTACCTAACCATTGCCCAACGCATGGGTTTGTTTGGATTGATTTCTTTTCTGATGGTGATGGGGCTATTCTTTGCTTTCTGCCTTAAAGGAATGGGACGTTTATCAGACCCACGCCAACAAGCATATTTGTTAGGCTTTGCGGGCGGAATCGTGGGAGCATTGGCGGTTGGGGTGCTGGATCATTATTTTTTCAATATCGAGTTCTCACATATGGCGGCGCTCTTTTGGCTTTTTATGGCGCTAGCAGTGGCACAGGTGAAAATTCAGGAAACCAAAGCTGAAAAAAATGAGCAATGATAGCGGGCTAATTCAACAATACAAGAAAATCAAGGCACAGTATCCCGATGCGATACTGCTGTTTCGATTAGGTGATTTTTACGAAACTTTCGAGCAGGATGCTATTACCGCTTCCGAAAAGTTAGGCTTGTATCTGACCAAACGAGGCTTCAACAAGAATGACAGCCTACCAATGGCGGGTATTCCCTTTCACGCGCTAGAACCACACCTCAAAAAACTGGTGGATTTAGGCTACAAGGTCGCCATCTGCGAGCAAATGACTGAGCCAAAACCCGGTTCGTTAGTGCAGCGCGAGGTAATCCGGGTGGTTACTCCCGGTACGCTGGTAGAACCGCATTTGCTAGAACCACGCCGCAACAATTTTATCGTTGCCATGTGGCTGGAAGAAAAAAGCGCAGGACTGGCTTATACCGACATCTCCACCGGGGAGTTTCGCGCCACCGAATTTAATGAGCAAAACAAGGCGGAATTGCTCAATGCGGTGCGGCAGGAGATTGTACGCATCAACCCGGCTGAATTAGTGGCTCCACGCCGTAACGAACAACGCCGCATACGCCCTGAAATGCTGTTCCAGACCGAAGCGGATGAAGATGACCCTTTGCTACCTTATCGCACCCTTGCTAACGCTTGCGAAAAAGCAATGCTCACCCAGTTTGAAAACTTTCGCTGGCAAGAAGATAATGCTCGTCACGCCCTACTAGAACATTTTGAAGTAGCCTCGCTAGAGGGCTTTGGCTGTGCGAAGATGCCTTTGGTAATTCGGGCTTCAGGTGCGCTGGTAGCCTATCTTAAGGAAACGCAAAAATCCATCGCGGCACGTCTGAACTCGTTGGTTACTTATAGCCTCAAGCAGTTTATGGCGCTTGACCCGCAAACCCGCCGCAACCTAGAACTGGAAGAATCCAGCCGCACCGGGCTGAAAAAAAACTCGCTTACCACCGTACTGGATCGCACCCATACCGACATGGGAGCGCGTTTGTTACGCCGTTGGATTGGGCAACCACTGTTGGAAGTGCCACGCATTCAGGCGCGTCTTGATGCGGTAGAAGCTCTTTTTCGTAACGCCACCTTGCGCGATGCTTTAATAGACCATCTCAAGAATATTCGCGACATAGAGCGCACTACGCAGCGTATATCGCAGGGCGTGGCTGTCCCTAAAGAGCTATTATCCTTTAAGGCTTCGCTGGAACGGGTAGAACCTCTCGCCGAACTGCTAAAAAACGCCCAACCGGAAGTGCAGAGCGCGTTATCCTCTATCATCAAACGGCTTGACCCTTGCACCGATGTGACCGGGCGCATTACCGAAGCAGTAATTGATGACCCCGATTTGCTGGCGCAATTCGCCGGACGAGGCGCGGTAAACAAGGCGAAATATGTCATCCGCGAAGGCTACTCCGAAGAGATGGACTCAATCAAAATCGGAGTGCGGGAGGCAAAAGAGTGGGTTGCAAAGCTAGAAGAGCGGGAGCGCACCCGTACCGGAATCCCCAATCTGAAAGTAAGCTACAATCAGGTTTTTGGCTATTATATCGAGATTAGCAAATCCTACCTAGCGCAAGTGCCACCCGATTATATTCGCAAGCAGACTATTGCCAACGGCGAACGCTTTTTCACCAGCGAATTGAAAGAGAAAGAGAGCCTGATTGTCACGGCTCAGGATAAAATAGACGCGCTGGAGACCCGCCTTTATAAGGAGTTGCTTGAGTTTACCGGCACATTTGCCCCACGATTGCTGGAAACTGCCTCGGCAGTGGCACATATTGACGCTTTTGTAGGGCTGGCAGAAGTAGCCGAACGCAATAATTTCGTGCGCCCGCAAATCAATAACGGTTCGTTGATAAAAATTGTGGCGGGGCGACATCCGGTAGTTGAAGCGGCAAACCCCGATTCAGTCTTTGTACCAAACGATGTGACGCTCAACACCGAGCATGAGCAAGTAATTATCATCACCGGACCTAACATGGCAGGGAAAAGCACCTTCATGAGGCAGGTGGCATTGATTGTACTGTTGGGGCAAATCGGTTCTTTCGTGCCTGCCGACTCGGCAATTATCGGTCTGGTAGATAGAATCTTCACCCGCGTAGGGGCGCAGGACGACATTTCCGGCGGGCAAAGCACCTTTATGGTGGAAATGACTGAAACCAGTTATATCATGTCGCACAGCACCCCACGCAGCCTAATTCTGCTGGATGAGGTGGGGCGTGGAACCAGCACTTATGATGGATTGGCAATTGCTCATGCGGTGGTGGAATATATTCATAATAACCCCAAATGTGGCGCAAAAACCCTCTTCGCCACCCACTACCATGAATTAATCGAATTGGCAGCCGTACTGCCACGAGTGGTTAATTACAACGTGGCTGTTACCGAGGAAGGCGGCAAGGTTCTCTTTCTGCGTAAGCTGATACCGGGAGGCGCAGACCGCAGCTACGGCATCCATGTGGCGCAACTGGCAGGCTTACCGCGCAGCGTTATTCATCGTGCAGAAGAGTTGCTGGCACAATTGGAGGGGATAGAGAAAAACGAATCGAGACGTGGACGCTCGCGCAAAGCAGCCCGCCCCCTCAATGGGTATGACGAATCCGCGCAAATGAGCCTGTTTTCAGACTCGATAAGGCAGGCGGAAACGGAGCATCCATTATTGGCAGAATTACGAGAGCTGAATATAATGGAGTTATCGCCAATAGAAGCGATAAATAAACTCTACGAACTACAACAAAAGTCCCTGAAAACCGAATAAACGCTATTCAATATAGCTATTTGTCGTTGTTCGTTATGTTAATCGTTAGGTTTTCCTGCTAAAATAGAGTAGTTAATCAATTATAGAAACATAGTGGTATCTACTTTATGACAGAAAAAACCAATTCAAAGACAGAATCGGTAAATACAGCAATAGCCGATAAGGTGTTGATAGTTGACGATGAGTCCGATATAAGGATTTTAGTCGAATATCATCTTAAACGCGCCGGCTACAATGTGCTGGTGGCAGCGGGCGGTAAAGAAGCAATCGAGATTGCGCGAAGAGAAAATCCGGTTGTAGCCGTACTGGATCGAATGATGCCGGAAATGGACGGCGTAGAAGTCTGCCGCCAATTCCGCCAGATTAATCCGAACATGTTTATTATAATGCTCACTGCGCTGGACACGGAGGATCAGAAGATTCTCGGCTTAAGCGCGGGCGCAGATGATTATGTTACCAAACCTTTCAGTGGGCGCGAACTGGTGGCGCGAGTAACCGCGATGGTTCGCCGCAACAAAATCCAGGCTGAAATAATCTTAGCGCCAAAAGCCACCGAAGCTCCTTCCAAAACCGGGCTGATTATAGATTCAGATCGAAGGCAGGTTTGGAAGAACGGGGAGGAAGTGGATTTAACCAAATTGGAGTTCGACATACTAAAATACATGTACGACCATCCCGGTTTTGTTTTCAGCCGTGATCAATTGCTGGAGCAAATCTGGAATTACGAGTATTTTGGTGATGGGCGCGTGATAGATGTACACTTGGCGCGGTTGCGTAAAAAGCTGGAAGAGGACCCTTCCAACCCTCGTTATGTGCAGACTATTCGTGGAGTCGGTTATAGATTTTCGGATAAACCCTAACCACTTTGCTTATCGTAGCAGGAATGGTAAAATTTCTCCCGTAGCAAACGCTGTTACGGGTCTTTTTATTGATGGGTGTATAAATGTTGCCACAGGATTTTCAGGCAGAACTAGACGAAATAGATAATATAAATATCGCCACCGCGCCCTTATCGCGTCTTACCCAGATAAGCAAACCGCTGCCTGAGCTATTTGAGCTTGAGCGAGACGATTTGAAAAATGTTGTGTTGAGCTTCGGGCAACCTGCCTTTCGCGCTAACCAAATTTGGGATTGGTTATACCGAAAATTTGCGGCAAATTACAGCGAGTTAGGCAACTTGCCACGCCCACTGCTGGAAAAGTTGCAGGGGAAATATCGGCTTGCCCCGCTGGAATTGGTAACTGAAAAAGTTGCACATGACGGACAAACCCGTAAAGCTCTATTCCGGCTATGGGACGGCGCAGAAATCGAAACGGTATTAATGCTTTACTCCGATCGCGCTACCGTATGCGTTTCAACTCAGGCGGGTTGCGCGATGGCTTGTTCTTTCTGCGCGACTGGCTTGATGGGCTTGAATCGCAACCTGACTGCTGGAGAAATCTTGCAACAGATTTTGCATTACGAGCGTTTCCTAATACACACCGAAAATCAAAAATTGACTTTGGGGCATAAGCGGGTTTCCAACCTTGTGTTTATGGGAATGGGCGAACCGTTGGCAAATTACCTGAACTTGTGGAAAGCGATTCGTCGCTTGCATGACCCGAACGGTATCAACCTGAGCGCCCGCAAAATGACCGTTTCCACCGTAGGTTTGCCACAGATGATAAGACGCTTCGGGCAGGAAGAATTACCTGTGAATCTAGCTCTTTCGCTACACGCCCCGAACGATGCGCTACGCAGCCAAATGATGCCAATCAACAGGCGTTACCCCATTGCCGAGCTAATCGAGGCTTGCCGGGTTTATATCGCTAATACCAATCGCCGCCTTAGTTTTGAATATACACTGGTAGAAGATGTCAACGATACGGCGGCTTGTGCTAAAGAACTGGGCAAACTCATCAAAGGGATGCTATGCCACGTAAATCTGATTCCCATGAATCCGGTTCCCGGTAGTAAGCAGCGCAGTTCTGACATAAATCGGGTTAGGGCTTTCCAAGCAGAACTAACCAGTTATGGCATTCCTAACTCGGTGCGGGTGGAGATGGGACGCGATATTCAGGCGGCTTGTGGACAGCTAAAGGTAGCGCAAGACGGTAAACACAGCCGCTTGAGCCAATAATCCATTTTTTACCCTCAGAAAAAAACTAAGCAAATGAGCAAACTAATTTACTTTGACGCATTTTCCGGTGTAAGCGGCGACATGACACTCGGCGCATTGCTGCATGCCGGGATGCCGCTTGATTACCTCAAAGCGGAACTGGCAAAACTAGGCATAGCTAATTATCGGATCGAAATGAACCGAGTCGAGCAACATAGCATTAGCGGAATAAAGCTGGATGTAATTTTAGAGCAACCGGAATTGGAAACGCATCGTCATCTTGGCGAAATACTCGCTATTATCGAAAATAGCGCGTTGGCGGGTAGAGTCAAAGATAGAGCCTCTCGCATTTTCAGAGCATTGGGAGAAGCCGAAGCTCATGTGCATGGAGTACCGCTTGAACAGGTGCATTTTCACGAGGTGGGAGCGGTAGATGCAATAGTGGATATTGTAGGAGCTTGCATTGGCTTCGAATATTTCGAGGTAGCGCATTTTTATTGCAGCGCATTACCGTTGGGTAGCGGCTTTGTAAATACGGCGCACGGTATCCTGCCCGTTCCTGCCCCTGCCACCTTGCAACTGCTGGCAAACTCCGGAGCTATCTTGTCACCGCAACTAACCTTACGCAACGGTAGCCAATACCCTGCCCGCAGCGAAATGGTAACACCTACCGGAGCAGCAATTATATCAACCCTGTGCCGCTTCACACAACCCGCTATGCAATTGGAGAAAATAGGCTATGGCTTCGGGAGTCGCGAATTTGATTGGCTAAATGCGCTGCGCTTGTGGCTTGGAGAATCTTTGCCGGAAAGTGAGGCACATAAGCACCGCAAGATACTAGCCGAACAAATGCAGGATAGCAGTTCTTTTGAGCATGACGAAATTTGCGGACTGGAAACCAATCTTGACGATATGAGCGCGGAGGGCTTGGGCTACCTGATGGGGAACTTGCTGGCGGAAGGTGCGTTAGACGTTTATTTCAGCCCTATCCAGATGAAGAAAAACCGCCCCGGTGTAATGCTTGGCGTGTTAATAAATACCGCCGATGAAGCGCGTATTGCCGAGCTTATCTTGAAAGAAACCAGCGCGTTTGGTTTGCGAGTAAGCCAGTATCGGCGCTACAAAGCCGGGCGCAATTTCAGAGAAGTGGAAGTTTCAGGCGCAAAAGTCCGACTCAAGCTCAAGTTTCTCAACGAGGTAGAAGTTGAAGCAGTGCCGGAATACGAAGACGTAGCCACAATCGCACGCCGCACAGGACGACCATTCCGTGAAATTTATGAAGCAGCCAAAACCGCCCCCGAAATAAAAAATCCCCCTTCAGCATAGAAGGGAGAAATCTCAGTTAATCAATAGAGTAGCCGATTTTAGTCTTTTTTATTAAGTTGCGCGGCAGAGTCAATCTTACTCTTACGCTTGAGCAACTTCTTGAGACTATCCATAAAACGTACCCGGTTATCTTTTTCCTTGAAAATATGGTATGCCCCAGGCGCTACTGAAGCTAGAATAATCAGGAATATAATCGGTAACAGGAATTTATCTATGTCCGGTATTACTTGACCCAAGAAATAGCCCGCCAGAGTGATACAAACTGCAAACACGAAAGCGCCCACCACATTGTAAGCCAGAAATGTGACATAGCGCATTTTACCCATGCCCGCTACAATCGGCGCAAAGGTGCGTACAATCGGTACAAAACGCGCCAGCAGAACTGTTTTGCCGCCGTATTTATCGTAAAATTTTTGGGCGCGAATAATATGATCCTTATGAAAGAAAAATGAATCTTCCTTGTTAAACAGCTTCGGTCCAAACTTGTTGCCCGTCCAATAACCTACGCTATCGCCCAAAACTGCCGCAATAAAACATAGTGGAACCAATAACCAAATATCGAACCAACCCTGAGAAGCAAAAAACCCCGCAGTAAAAAGCAAGCTATCACCCGGAAAGAAAAAGCCGAACAGCAAGCCCGACTCGGCAAAGACAATTAGCACTACACCGAGCAAGCCAAGAGTTTTGATAAGATAAACCGGATCGAGGAAAAAGCCGCCTTCTTTGGCGACAGTGTCTGTTGCTGCAATTACATCATAGTTAAGAAAAGTTGTCAGTTCCAAATTCCGCAAACTCCTTTTTGGATATTTCCATTAAAATTTTCCACAAAAAACCGTTCTCAATCCCTTGTAGTCGAGGGTTAAAAGCCAAGCCACAATATGCCCCCACCTGTGAACGGCAAGAAAATATTCACAAACTTCTTCAAGAGCAAAAGCTTATTTCTTGCCTTTGCCGCCCGCAACCGAAACGGCAAGGGATTCTTGCTTGCGCTTCTTCAGCGAGTTCACCACAAACCAGATAACCAAAATTAGAATGACCACAGCAATCGGATAATCTAGCCAGCCAATTGATGCTCGAATAGATTCGAATTGCGCCCCTAGCAGATAACCCACCCAAGCTAAGCCCCATGACCAGATAAAGGAGCCAATGAAGGTTAAGGGTAGAAAAACTGCAAGATGAGTGCGTACCACCCCAGCGGGCAAACTTACAAAAGTGCGTACCACCGGCAGCAAACGAGAAATGAAAGTAGCGAGCGCACCCCAACGATCAAGCCAGCGTTCGGCAATTTCTAGGTGTCCAACGTTAATCAGCACATACTTGCCGTATTTAACTACCAGAGGTCTGCCGCCAAAGAGTCCGATGTAGTAGCCGATAAGCGAGCCGATAGTGCAGCCTATACCACCGATTACACCCGCCCAAACCAGTTGCAACCACACGGGAATATCACTGGCAATAGTACCCACCAGCATCCACCCTGCCAGCGGCATAATAATTTCGCTTGGTAGCGGAATCATCATGCTTTCGATTGCCATCATCGCTATTACGCCCCACCAGCCAACGCTACCGTAAAAAGTTTTCAGAAATTCGATTAGCCAGTCTTCAAGACCCTTTAACACAATTAATCCTCCGATAAATAATTAAAAAAACCACTATTCAAAAATAGTGGTAAAGCGGGCTTTTGTCAACAAAAAATTATTACAGTCAGGTTAAAAACTACTCCCTCGTCCAACGCCAGTATAATACTACTGGAATTAATGCCAGAACAGAGGCGACCAGCAAACCCACATTTGAGATGGTGCGGAAAATCCAAAGTGCCACCCACATATTGCTATCTCCGGTTAGGTTCGGGTACAGGTAAATATTCGCGACATAGTGAGGTATGGAGAAAGTCAAAATCAACAACCAACCCGCGATGCGAGTAAGCCCTTCTACAGGAGGTTTTTGGATAATTTCTAGCAATTCACCCAGAATACGAGCAAACCAGAAAAGCGCCAAAGCCAGTATAATAAAGCCTATATCCAGCAGTAAAGCTTGCAGTTGTTGTTGCTGGAATAACTCGATAACATTGCCGAATACGGTCATCGCATCTGCCTCCCTTTACTCAGCCGCCAGTATATCTTTGGCAATATTGCGAAATACATTGATAACCGCAGCACAGGCTATGCCAGAGATGAATAACGAGGTAAAACCAATCCAGCGATCCTGATCGTTCAAACTGCCTCTGGAAATGAAAGCTAGAATTGTAACAACGTTATAAACCATAATTCCGATTGGAGCCAGCAACAGCAACTGCCAGTAGGTGCGTTGTTGAGCCAGCGTCTCAAAGCGGCGGGCAATTACCGCTATCATTACGAATACCAGAAAAAGTACCAAACCTCCAACGATAGTAATAACATTGGTGGCTTCATTCAGCAAGAAATTATATTTTTCGCGAGGCTGTGGCACAGTGCCACCGGGCGAAATCGATTCATGTATGGTAAAAATACCCGGTTTATTTACATCGCGAGGACCCGTCGGTGGAGTTCTCCCAAGACTCTTGGGATTATCACCCCCAATAGAGGAATGCGAAAGATTTACCGAGCCGGAAACGCCGATTTTATTCAATAAGGTTTGCGGAGGATTACCCCAACTTACCTGATCGAGCAGTTGACCTCCCTGTAACAAGGTAATGGCATCATCTTTAGGGTCAAGTTCACCGAGAACACTCGAACCGTCAAAGGGTACCGCTTTAGAAGATGGAAAAGCGGCTTTGAAATTTGAAACGCTTGATACTACCACCAAGTAAGCGCCGCCCGGAACTGGCTTCCCTTGTCCTATATCTAGCAAATCGGTTTTCGAGGGGATTAACGCTACTGCCTTTTGGTTACTCAAATCCAGCGAACCTTTAGCAGTTCTAAGGGTAAGACCGGTAAGATCTAGGCTATTTTCTCCATCCTTGCCCGCCGCATTTGCCAGAATTTCCACCCATTGCAAACCGCCCGCCGCAGAACCGGAATATACTTCATTCAACAAAAAACCGGTCGTATTCCCGCTGGGCGTTAGTTCGCCACAGGCAACCAACCCCAGCGCCAGAACCATTAACAGAGCAAGGATGGAAGGTAACCGCTTTTTATGTTTCATATACATCTGCCTCGTCAACCCTATAATCAAAAGCCACCGCAGAGATTTAGAATAAACCGGAAAACTATTACCTAATATTGAAAAGCTTGTCAACACAATCGCGCATGTGATCTCTCAGCATATCGGATTTTTTTGGACCTACCAACAAGCGTGAGAGTTTTTGAAAGTTAGCCACCAACTCATAAGCCTGATCGAGTGTTATGTCGGTTTCGATATAAATATGCGTGCGTTGATATGCTTGGTCTATCAAGTTTTTAGCGGTTGTACCTAACACGCCGAAAGCTAGTTCGCTTAACTCTGTATAAAGGATGTATTTAACATTGCGTTGCTGTTTTTCCACCAGACCGAGTTGAAGCAGATGCACAATTACTTTCTCGGTATTATGCAGGCTTATATTACTTTTGCGAGAAATAGTGGCAATATCGTCCTGACCGTTGATAAAAGTAAGTAATTTCCACTCTTCCGGACGCAGGTTTATACTGCCGCCCCCCACAGTATGGGGGTTATCAGCAAGGCGTGGCACAATAGCATCACTAGGCAATACCTGACGAATGAGTTTGACCTCATCAGAGCGTTTAATGCCTTGCATCATAAGCATTTCGCTACTGCTATGAATTTCCTCGCGAGGAGCGGGTTCGCCAGTGATAAATCTAAATTCGCCATCATCGATTGAGAAAAAAGAAAGGAGAGCTTCCATGCTAGGCAAATTATCGAGTTCGGCGAACACCACGTTCCCGCCTCTAAAATAAATACGCCCCACCGTGGGTTGCCCGCGATAGGCGACTTTAATCTCAGCGGCGCCTGTCTGCTTAGTCAAGCTTACCATCTGAATAATGTCTGTTACTGGAAATTCGCGTAGCGAACCTTCCAGAGCCATGCTGTTTCCTTCACGTTAGCTGTAGATAGTGTTCGGAGGATTAGGGCAACCAAACGGTAAAAGCCTGTTAAGGTTGCTACTTTTAATCCTTGTTCTTAATTATAACTTACTGATAACCAGTTTACTGATTGACTTAAGCGTATCAAAAACCCCATCGCCCTTGCTGGCAATCGCCTCAAAGCGCGGGACTTTTATGGAAGAATTTAGATAATGATCCAATACTTCAACTGGTACGGCGTTGGGCATATCTCGCTTGTTATATTGCAATACCAGCGGGAATTCCAGAAATTTCTTACCCTGAGCCTGAATATTCCGAGCTAATTCTTGTAAACTTTGAATATTCTCGCGTAATTTGCTTTGCTGGCTGTCTGCTACGAAAACTACCCCATCCGCTCCGTTCAACACCGCCACGCGAGTGCGTTCATACAACACCTGACCCGGTACGGTATATAGGTGGAAGCGGGTTTGGAATCCGTGAACCTGACCCAAATCGAGCGGAAGAAAATCAAAAAACAGAGTACGCTCGGTTTCGGTAGCAATTGAAAGTAAATCACCTTTGGCATGACCGGGTACCGCGGAATGAATGTACTTTAAATTTGTGGTTTTTCCGCATAAGCCGGGTCCGTAATAAACAATTTTGCAGTGTATTTCGCGAGCCGCAACATTTATCAGAGCCATTTTTTATTCACCGCAAGTATAAATTAGTCCTTAAAGAGTAGGTCAATTGTATCTTCCACGCTGGTACGAAAACTGGTGCTGATTACAGCATCTTTAGCGCGGCTCTCTATTTTTACTCTTTCCAAAACAGCCCCAAGCTCATCAGTAGCACGCTTGCTCAACACTTTTACCAAACCGATATGGGTACGCTTGTCAAACATAACTACCAACATCCATTGCTCTTGAATCAGTTCGGTAAAAATATTCTCGCGAACGCCCTGTTGGAATAATACCCTAAAATCTTTTTCTTTTAATAAACGCGCTACTTCCCGACTACTAGCAAAAGTACCGGCTAACAACGCGCCTAACGCCGTTATATCCTGACGATCTGTATCACCCTGAGAAGCGATGACCTGACCGCTCTTGTCTAGCAACATTGAATAGTTCGCCCCAGTTTCAGCCACAAGACGCTCAAGGCATTCCTCAATATTGGAGGTTTCAATCTGAGAAACTATTATACTAGTTAATTGAGGATCCATAATCTCTCCTGTCAATTCCCGTTATGCCAAGCGGGAGTTGTGTTACAGCTTGCGGCAATTTTAGGCGTGCTTTACCAAAGCGTAAAAAAGCGCCCGAAGCTTCAAAATTGATTATACAATATAGTATTTGTAAAACCAATAGTAATTGCTTTATTCACCCAGAGCATCAATTAATAATTGGCGATATTTTTTACCCAGATAACGTATCTTGCCAATACTATTGGGGTCGGTAGAAACCACCAGCAACATAGTTTCTTCAGTCAAAGGCTCTAGCACTATTGCGCCGCCCGTATATTCCAGTACAGCCTGTGTGGTAGTGCCACGTTCTGTTTCATGACCGAGAGCCACGCTCATTTGCAAACCGGTAGTAGCAATAGCACAAATCGAATCTACATCCAAATTGCCCCTACTAAAGCTATCCAACTGCATGCCATCCAAGCTGACTATTGCCGCCATCTCTACGTCTTTTACCGCTTTAAACTTGTTTAATACGTCGCGTAACGCCGCCATTTGCCAGCCTCCCTTTAATAGAGTAGTCAGTATTTAAACTTTTCAAGGTTTATAAGGATTTCTACACAGTTATAACATGATTATGTCAAATTATCATCTAATATGCAAGACCCGGCAATAGCCCTTTTCAAGTAAAATTTGACAATGATTCTTAATATAGAAATGCCTATTTCAAGCTTGGGAAAACAACAGGCGGGTGCAGATAAAAGGCAATTCCTAAAATCGCATAAGCCGCCAGCAATTGCAAACCTTCAAACCAGTTACTCTCATTATCCTGCGTAACCAGATTCATAATTACTACCGAAACTACAATTGCAATCAACTCAAACTCTCCAAAATAAAGGTCAAGCTGACTATTGCCGCCCATAAAAAAGCCTACAAACACCAGCACCGGAGCGACAAAAAGAGCAATCTGCGCCGCGCTGCCGATTGAGATACTCAACGCCAGTGTCATTTTGTTCTTCATCGCTACTGTGACAGCAGTGAGATGTTCGGCAGCGTTCCCGATGATTGCCACCAGAATTACCCCAACAAATAGCTCAGTCCAGCCCAGTTCTTTGGTTAGTGGCTCTATACTACCAACCAATGTTTCGGAAATCATCCCAATAGTAACGGTAGCTATAACCAACGTAATCAAAGAACGCTTCACACCCCAAGCTGACCCGTGTATAACCTCATCGGTTTTAGCTATCTCATTTTCATATTCCTGCAAACCCTCCGGCAATTCTTCATCGGCAGTTTCTTTGCTATGAGTACGAAGCGTAAAGAAAAGTTGCGCGGCGTAGGATACCAGCAGAATAACCGAAACCAGCAAGCTCAGGTTTTCCACCAGTGAAGGCAGGTTATCATTGCGCCCAGATGTGGCTACAAATACCGAAGGTACGATTAGAGCAATACAGGCAAGGGTCATCTGACTAGCGGAAGAACTAGCAATATAGCGGTTAAAACGCTGATTTTTATAACCCAAGCCCCCGAAAAACATAGACAAGCCCAATACAAACAGGATGTTACCGATAATTGAGCCGGTAATAGAAGCCTTTACCACCTCCGGTATGCCCTTGGAAAGCGCAATAATGGCAATAATTAATTCCACCGCGTTTCCAAAAGTAGCATTGAGCAAACCGCCTAGAGTTGCGCCCATTTTGGAAGCAATTGATTCGGTAGCCTCTCCCAATAGCTTGGCAAGCGGCACAATTGCCAGCGCACAAATAAAGAAGGTGGCTATTGGTGACAAATCGGCAAAACGCGCTAACAAAGCAAGCGGTACAAACACATAAAATACGGTCAAAATTTTGTCGAAAAGCGAGGCACGTCCAAATTCCCCAAAGGCACGCCCAACAAATCCTGCTACCATTTGTACTCCCGTCTGCTAAAGTGGTGGTATCTGTTCTTTATCCAGAAAAAACTTCACGGCGCGTTCCAGTTGTGGGTCGCGTCCTGCGGTAATGTCATCCTGAGTCTGATTTACAACGATATTAGGCTGCAAGCCCTGCTTTGATATATCTATTTTAGCAGGAGTGTACCATTTTTCAAAAGTGATACGGGCGGTTGAACCATCAAAGAGCGACACTACATATTGGGCTACCCCTTTGCCATAAGTACGCTGTCCGATTAGGGGGGCGCGGTTTCTATCTCGCAACGCCCCGGCAGTAATCTCGCTGGCGCTGGCAGAATCCTTGTTGACCAGCACTGCCAACGGAATATCGTACAATGCCAGACCACCTTTATTTTCGGCTACGCTCTCGCTACGGAATTTTACATTATCGGAAGGAATATCGGCATAATATGCCACGCCCCCATTCAGAAACCGCGCTAACAAATCTTTAGCAGTATCTACTAACCCGCCACCATTGTTACGCAAGTCCAAAACCAACCCAGTAGCGCCGGCATCGGTAAGGCGTTTCACTTTTTGGTCAAATTCCTTAATAGTATTAGAGCCAAATACCGAAACATTGATATAACCAATTTTATCCGGTAGTAATTTTACAGTTACAGAAGGGCGGATAAACGAATCGCGGGTAATTTCAATATCCAGTTCACGATTATTTTCCGAAGGGCGGCGTAAAGTAACCGTTACTTTTGTACCCTTATCGCCTCGCAGCAAAGTTGATAATTGCGTTAGATCCTTGCTAGAGTCACCTGTCTGTGTTAGTTCCTGTCCACCCACTTTCAGGAAAATATCGCCTTCCTTCAAGCCTACTTTCTCGGCAGGAGTACCCTCAAACACCTCTTTTATTGTAATCGTCTTATCTAGGTTATATTGTGTGATAATACCAATACCAACCTGCTGACCCGATAGGTTTTGGCTCAATTCGGCGCTACGTGCGGGTGGCACAAATTGGGTAAAAGGGTCACCCAACGAATTAGCGACCGCTTGGGCTGCCGCATAAGCCATATCCTTATGTTTGATTTTATCGCGTTCGTAATAATAACGGTCTATTAGCGTAAAGGTCTGGCTTAAGTCTAACCATTGGCGATGGGCATCAGTAGGGATATTACTAGAACTCAGGATTGGTTTCTGAATCAGGTTCAAAAACCCGTCATCGAAAGGCGTATTCTGCATAAAAATAGTAAAAATAATTCCCAGAAAAAAGGCAACCACGAACAGAAATATCCCGCCAACTGCTATTTGCAATTTTACAAAGCGTGGTAACAAGATATAATTCGGTTTGGAAGGTGGAAGAATCTGAGGTTCAGATTCCAGATTTAAATCTTCAGGTTTTGCATCTTCTTGCATTCGGTTAGTCAATTCCCCTAAATATAGGTCAAATTAGAGAGTATAGTGCGGTATAGTAATGATAAAGAAGCAACGTCAGCTAGTCAAACCGAGTCAGACCAATTCAATTTGAAGCGTGTTGATAGGCATGATAAAATTTAACATTATTCGGAGCCATTCTACATTCAATGCGGAAGCTGAGAAAGGGAAATGCTATGACCCAGCAGAATGAAGTACAACACAAAATCAGAGTATTAATCGCGAAACCCGGTTTAGATGGGCATGATCGGGGCGCGAAGGTAGTAACGCGCGGCTTACGAGATGCCGGTATGGAAGTAATCTATACAGGGTTGCACCAAACCCCAGAAATGATAGTAGAAGCAGCGCTTCAGGAAGATGTTGATGCCATTGGGCTGAGTATTCTCAGCGGCGCTCATACTGTCCTGTTTCCGCGTGTCATGAAGTTGCTGAATGAAAATAACATGGAAGATGTACTGGTATTCGCCGGTGGCATCATTCCACCGGAAGAAGTGGAAGAAATCAAAAAGCTAGGCATACAGGCTGTTTTCGGTCCCGGCACCACTATTGAAGAAACTGCCAACTTCATACGCAAGAACGTGCGCCCGACAGCAAGCGCGGCTACCGGGAGTGAAAAACGCTAAATGGCTTCAAGTTCAATCCCGCAGCCTACTCCCGAAATTCTGGGATTAGTAGAACGTGGTTTGGGAGGTGATCGGCGTGCGCTTGCTCGCGCCATCACTATCGTGGAGAATCGTACTGCTGAAGCCTCCATGCTCCTTAAACAATTGTACCCTCTAACCGGACGCGCCCATATCATCGGCATTACTGGCGCACCCGGCGCCGGTAAAAGTACCTTGACCAATCAGCTAATCAAGGAATTCCGAAGGCGCAACCATTCGGTTGGGGTAATAGCGATAGACCCTACCAGTACCCTGACCGGTGGCGCGGTTCTGGGCGATCGCATACGCATGCTCGAAAATTACAACGATAAAGAAGTATTTATTCGTAGCATGGCAACACGTGGGCAACTGGGCGGCTTGGCTTCTGCCACTAGCGATGTGGTGAGAGCTATGGACGCTTTCGGTAAAGACATCATCATCCTTGAAACAGTCGGTGTTGGGCAAGATGAAGTGGATATTGCCAAAGCAGCCCACAGTACAATACTGGTAGAAGTACCCGGCATGGGCGATGATATTCAGGCAATCAAAGCTGGGGTGTTGGAAATTGCCGACCTGATTGTGATTAATAAAGCCGATCGCGATGGAGTCGAGCGCTTGCAATTGCACCTACGCGCAATGATGAGTCTTGCTTCCAAAAAACGTGATTGGGAAATACCTATTCTTAAAACCATAGCGGCTGAAGGTTCTGGTATTTGCGAATTGGCAGACCAAGCGGAAGCCCATCTAGCCTATCTGAAAAGCAGCGGTGAATACGGCAAGCGCGAAAAACTTCGCCTGCGAGATGAGATGCTTTCACGCATAAGCGAGGAAATATTAATACGGCTGCTAAAATCGGAAAATGCGCCGGGCGGTTTGAAAGAGTTGCTTGAGCGAATTGAGCAGCGCGAATTGGATCTTTACGAAGCGGTTATAAAACTACTCAATGGAGCGCTCCAGTAGCGGTAAAATCAAATGCGCCTATTACATATTGCCGACATTCATTTTGGCATCGAAACCTATTCGAGGGTAGATCCGCAAACGGGCTACCCTACGCGCCTACTCGATTTCATGTACGCCTTTGACCGAGCCATAGAAACAGCAATGGAAATGGGCGTGGATGCGGTTTTGTTCGCGGGCGATGCCTATAAAAGTCGCGACCCCAACCCTACCGTACAACGCGAGTTTGCTCAGCGAATCCAGCGCCTTGCCTCAAATGGTATTCCGGTTTATCTCTTGACCGGAAACCATGACCTACCAAGCATTAGCAATCGCGCCCATGCCATTGAAATTTTCCAGACTCTGCATGTGCCAAATGTGTATGTTGCACGCGAAATCGGGCTGACCTTAATCAAAACCAAAAGCGGACCACTTCAGGTAGTCGCACTCCCATGGGTTACACGCGCCGGATTAATTGCCAAAGAAGAATATCGCGGCAAAGCTATGGAAGAGTTAAATGAATTAATGACTGTGCGAATAACCAACGCCCTAAACGCCTTTATCACCAAGCTCGACCCGCAAATACCGGCAGTGCTGGCAGCACATGCTACTATCGCCGGATCGGTTTTTGGTCTCGAACGCTCGATAATGTTAGGTCAAGATTTGGTAATCCAGAAAAGTATGCTAAGCGCATCTCGTTTTGATTACGTAGCGGTTGGGCATATCCACAAACATCAGCATTATGAAGTGGATGGCGTTTCCATCGTGTATCCCGGCAGTATCGAACGAATAGATTTTGGCGAAGAAAAAGAAGATAAAGGCTTCGTAATTGTGGATATTAATGATCAGGGCGGTGGGCGTGCGTCGCGCAACACTACTTGGGCATTCCATGCCGACCACCAGACGCGCCCTTTTCGCACGCTGGAATTAGATATAAAGCAAGTTGAAAGTGATGGGTTGGTAACCCCCACTACGGCAATTATACAGGCGTTACAGCGTGAAGCTAGTAAGTGGGAAAACGGCTTGAACGAAGCAATCGTTCGCCTCAAAATCAAATTGCGACCGGAACAAGAAGGGCAAGTGCGCGAAGATGAAATAAGGCGCGTCTTGCATGAAATGAAAGTTTACCTAGTTGCTGCTATCAGTCGGGAAGTAGATAAACCGCGTAGGACTCGCCTCGCAGGACTAGAAGTAGAAGAATTAACGCCACTTCAACTACTCGAAAAATACCTTCAAAGTAAGCAGGTTGACTCGCGCCGCATCGAGATTTTGCTCAAACATGCCCGCGATATCATCAACCCAATAGGCTCTCAATAGGTTTTCCGACTAAAGTATTGCCATTCTATATAGTTTACCTTATAATTACGCTACATAACTAATTTTATGTAAATAATGAGACACAATTAAATTAGCAGGAATAACTCCAATGGCGGGCGAACGAGTTAAACTCGATGAGATTATTAATCAGGCTAAGCAACTCATGGAGAATGGTGAGCCTGATAAGGCAGTTTTGTTATGCCAGCATGTTTTCCGCTATTACCCTCGTTGCCTTGAAGCTACACGCCAAATGGGCGAAGCTTATACTGAGAAGCGGTTGCTGGAAGAAGCGGATAAACTGTTCTCTTACGTGCTGGCAGCAGACCCTCATGACGTGCTGGGCTATGTAGATAGAGGTTTTATTGCTTATGAGCGGGGCAATATTGACAACGCTATAGTTTATTATGAGCGTGCGCTAGAGCTTGACCCCAACATAGAACAATTGCGGGTAGAGTTACTGCGTCTATACCGCGAGCATCAAGGTATGGAGCGTCCGCGCTTGCGCCTCACCAAAGCCGGATTGGCGCATCAGCGTATCCGCGATGGTTTTTTCAGCCAAGCGATTGATGAGTTTCTCGCAATCCTTCGCGAAACCCCCAACCGCATAGATATTCAAACCGGACTGGCAGAAGCCTACTGGCGCAATCGCGATTACTACCGTGCAGAGCAGCTTTGCCGCGAACTGCTGGAAGAACAACCCTACCTGATTAAATGTAACCTGATTTTGTGGCATATTTACGGGGTTCGCCGCCGCGAAGAAAGAGCCGCCGTCTATCTGGAAAAAGCGCAAGCACTTGACCCCCTGTACCTAGTAGCCGAACGTCTCTTTGAAGACCCTGCCGCTTCGGATGGAGCATTAAATTATCTGGCAATGTTAGGGGCTGCCCAATTGCCGCCGCCTGATTGGTCGAAACTCGAAGCCGAAAAAGAAAACCAGCCTCTATTACCAGCATGGGTTACTGCCGATGCCGCAACCGACCTACAACTGGGCTTGAAAGGCGTAAACCCCGATGAAGAGGAGAAAAGCACCTTTAAAGAGCTTACCGGAGAAAATGACTGGTTCGAGCGCCTGTTAGCAGAGAGCGAAGCGGTTGCAGAGCAGGAAAATAAGGCACAGGAAGAAATCGAAGCAATCGCGGAGCTTGAAAAAATCAGGCGGGGTGATGAGGATAGTGCATTCGATAGTTTCTTTGATGACATAGATATACCGCATGCTGCAACCCTTGCTCCGTCGCCACCCTCATTTGCGCCGAAAGTAGCTGAGGAAGAACTTGCAGGACTACAACCTTTCAGTTTCGACATCGAGCAGGAAGATTTAGAATTAGTAGATTTTGCGGCTTCAGCTTATCCAACGGGAGTGAGTATCCCTACCGCCGAGACCGACAATCAAGAAAAATCGAGCGCGTCTAACGAACTATTTGACCTGTTTGATGTAGAAGATTTTACCCCTACCCCAAATCTAGCTACCAAGCTGTCAGTATTTAAAGAGTCTTTTCAAGAACAATCCCTTGAACCAGCTTTAGAATTTGAGCATGAACTTAGCGGAGTGGAACAACCGCCTGTAATCAACCCTGACCAAGAAGAAATTGCGTATGATAATTCATATTTTGAGAATCTATTTGTAGAACAGCAGATACCTGCAAAGGTCAATGGAAAAGAAGCAATAGCTGAATTTATTGATGAGGAATGGGCTGTTCATGCTGAAACTGGCACTCCCGGTATAATTCAGGAGCATGCTTTCCATATGCGCGATGAGCGTGGTCCAGAACCTGTATATGCCGCCGAAGAAATAGCCAAAAGTACAAATATTCCACCCATAGGGGTGTTGGAAGAGGAAGTATTACAAACCGAAAGTAGTATAGCTTCCTCAGATAGCAAGGAGATTGAGGAAATGCCTATCAAAAGAGGCAAACCGGAAGAAGAAGGCGATTTATTTGATTGGGAGCGAGAAGAACTTCCGGATTACTTGCTGCCTTATGCAATGAATGAGCAAGAAGCTGAAAAGCTTAGTTTTCAGCAAGAAAACCCTCCGATTGAGGATGTTTCTACATCACCTGCACGCATCCGCCCACGCGAAATTACTCTTGGCGGTAATGACCTTCCTGATTGGCTAAACCCCGGCGCAAGTCAGCAGAGTACAACCGCTCGTGAAAATATGAGGGGTTCAAGCAGCAGTATGACACCAAGCGATCTTCCTAATTGGGTAGATAGTACGCTGGAAGGGCAGGCACATCCCACCGCTACGTTCAACCCCACTCCCGGAGATTTTGGGCTGGATGAATTACAGCCTTTCTCGCTTGAAGAATCGGGAGTATTTGCCGCGCCCGTCCCACAAGTACCTACGCCACCACAGGCAGCGCCACAAACGCCACCGCCAACCCTAAATAACCAACCGTTGCATGCTTATATCCCAGATGATAGGGACTTTAACACGCCCACAGCCCCGATTTCACCTTTTAAAGATGATGATGATCTTATCCCATTCTCTTTTGAAGATATTACCGGACAACCGCCCAATCTTGGTTTTGGAACCCAAGCTACTGCGCCTTTCAAGCCACCGGTGCAACCTGTCTCAGTGCAACCAACTACAGCTTTCTCCATGCCTTCCGGTTTGGAGGATATGGATGATTTGATACCTTTTAATCCTTTTGAAGAAGCGGTCGAGAAAACCCAGAAGCCAACACAAGCGCCGATTCCACCTCAATTCAACCAACCCTCGGCGACTAATCCTTTTGGAACGCCCCGCGGTGGCACTCCCCCGACTTCACCTTTTGAAAGTTGGGGAAATCTGGATGATCTAGAACCATTTACCTTTGAGGAGGAAGTATCCGGCGCGAGTTCCCAAACCGGAAGCCCTTCCGGAGCTTTAAAGCCGCAAGGCTTCCAAGATATGAGCGGAATGAAGCTAAATGATTTATCATCCGCCACTTCTCAGGACAACTCCACAACCGGAATACCCAGTTTTGGTGGACTTTCCTCAATCCCATCGCAACAGCTTCCATTCTCCGAGGAGTCATCTTTAGATGACTTGGAAGGAGTGGATCTTGAACCATTTTCGCTGGAAGGATTCGAATCAATACCCGGTTTGGGCAAAGGCAAACCAGCTTTGCGTCCCGATTACCAGCCAGAACCTTTTATGCCTTCTACTACACGTCGTCCGCGCGAACCTGAACCGGAAGTAGAACCCGGACAAGAACGACCGTTGCGCCGCTTTAGTTGGCTGGAAAATCGCAAGAGAAAATCATCAGAATCTGAATCTGATGCCGAAGAAGCGAAGTCGAAAGGTTCAATGTTTGAACGAATGGCAGCACGCCATCGCCAAAGCGAAGAGCAAGGGCAGATTCCAGCTGAATCGGTTAAGCATGAAGAACCTGTACCACAAGAGTTCGATATTTTCCCATCATTTGAAGAAATCGAGCGACTGGCAGCAACAGGCGCAACCAGCCTTAACGAAGATGAAGCGCTATTATCTGAGCAAAGTGACATCCTAGAAAGCTTCACAACTGCTACGAATCAATCCGATTCTTTTGGGGAAGAAGAGATTCCAGCTTTCAAACCGGAGCTTGAAGCCGAAATGCAAACCGCCTTTACCGAAGGTGTTGCTGAAACTCAGGTTGAGCAGGAAGTTTTTGATTTAGGAGAGTTGCAATTCGATCAGTTTGACCTGAATGAATTTGCGCCTACTACTCAGAAAACGCAAGAACCGCTTGAAGAAGCCGAGCCGTTCAGCTTTAAACCGGACGAAACTGTTACTGAAGCAGTTACTCCCGCGATTGAAGACGAATTGTTCCCGCTCATTTTCGATGAGGAAGCGAAACCATTCGAGCCGATTGCTGCTGAACCGTTTGATATTAAAGCGGAAAGCGATTTCAGTTTTGCTCCATTTCTTACAGCCGAAGAAGCACCCACCTTCTATGCTGAGCCGAAACCAACCGAACCGTTCAGCTTTGATAATCTGTTTGCTGAACCTTTTGAAAAGGTGCAAAAACCAGCAGCCGAAGAAATCCCAACCTTCCAAGCTGAACCAGAACCAACCGAACCGTTCAGCTTTGATAACCTGTTTGCTGAACCAGAAGTAAAAGCGCAGGAACAAAAACCAGCAGCCGAAGAAATCCCAACCTTCCAAGCTGAACCGGAACCAACCGAACCGTTCAGCTTTGATAACCTGTTTGCTGAACCAGAAGTAAAAGCGCAGGAACAAAAACCAGCCGAGCTAGATTTATTGGGTGACTTTTTCAATGAACCGGAATTTATGCAGCCTATCGATGAAGGGCTGGCAATGTTCCACCCTGAACCGGAAGAAACGCAGCCTACTAGCAATTTAATGTCATTTGAAGAAGCTTCTAAAGCCTTCGGTATTACATTACCGGAGCAAGTGCCGCAAGAAGAATTTCCTGACTTCGATTTCGAATTGGCAATGCAGCCCGAAGCTGAGAATAATCTAACTGACTTCACACTTGAGCATTTTGAAGCGCCGGTTGAAGAATCCTATGCTGAAGCCTTGCCACAGCTTCCAGAAACAGAACTTGCTTCGGTTGAGGAATACAAACCAGCGTATGAGACAGAAATTCAGCCTATACCTGTAGAAGAACAGGAAACGCAAGAGGCTGCTACTCCGGTTGAGGCTGAAACGCTACAAGTGAACGAGGCAGAATTAATTACCGCAGAATCGGCACCCGTATCAGATTTAGCAGATTATCTAAACCGGGTACAGAATAGCCCGCGAGATTTCTCCGCCAATTTTGAGCTTGGCAGAGCTTATATGCAGCAAAAAGACTATAAGCAAGCCCTCGAATATTACGCTATGTCAATAAAACTGGCGGATAAAAGTGCCATTGATAATATAGTGGCTAAATTGCAAGAAATGTCTTCCCAATCCACTGAATTGCCGCGCTACCATCGTGTTCTAGGCGATGCCTATATGAAGCAAGGACATTATCACTGGGCATTAAGCGAATATAGCAAAGCGCTGGGTACAAAGAAATAAAGCTCAAGTCGGCAACACTTACATAAAATGCCGTCGCCGGGAAAATGCGGCGGTTAGGAGAGGCAATGGCTAAGTATTTTGAGGAATTGGTTAAACTTGACGGAGTTATTGGCGGTCTCCTTGTTGGAAAAGATGGTTTGGTAGTTCAGAGCCTCATGATAGAAGAGGAAGACGCTGAAATATTAGGTGCGATGGCAGCCAGCACTTTTGATACAGTAGCACGTACAACTGAAAGGTTGGGTATTGGCAAGCTAAATGATGCAATCGTAGGCGCGGCGGAAGGCTCATTGCAAATGCGCGAAGCAGGAGATTTGGTACTGGTCGTCATTTGCCAACCTCCTTACAATGTGGGCGAAGTGCGACTGGCGATGGCAAAAGCGGCACGGCGGGCGCGAGACGATTTTCAAGAATAGCGCGTTTGCCCTTTTGCCCAAAAAGTATTATCCTTATATCGCTTTTGTAAAATAATTGAAGTAGCCCAAACGCGGTGCCAAGTTCCGCTTTTGGGCTGTTTTATGGCTTGAGTTTTGCAATATAAGGAGAATTAAACAAGTGAGCCTCGAACGAACCCTGATTATTGTTAAACCTGATGGTGTACAGCGTGGCTTGACCGGTGAAATTATCAAACGTTTTGAGCAACGCGGCTTAAAATTTGTCGGTATGAAGTTGATGCACATTTCAACTGAACTTGCCAATAAACACTACGGAATCCATCAGGGTAAACCCTTCTTCGAGGGGTTGGTAAAGTACATTACCAGCAGCCCGGTATTGGTAGCAGTCCTCGAAGGCAAAAAAGCAATTGAAGTCGTCCGCAACACAATGGGTTCCACCAACCCGGTATCTGCCCCTCTTGGTACAATTCGTGGTGATTTGGCAGTAGAAATTGGGCGCAACCTAGTACATGGTTCTGACTCGCCGGAGAATGCAGCGATAGAAATCAATCTTTTCTTCAAACCCGAAGAATTGGTAAGCTACGAACGCGACACCGATAAATGGATTATGGAGTAAAAAGCAGCTTTTCCACAAAGCTGTAATGAGCATAGGTACGTTCGATAGAATCGGGCGTGCCTATCGAACGCGATTCGCCACCTAAGCAAGTTCAGTAGAAAAATTCTATTTGCATTTTTACCGATAAAAAGATATATTCTAAATAGAACAAAGACTCTATTACAATTAACTAGAATGGAGAAAACGAAAAGATTTAGTGCTTGGTGAAGTTTTCATCTCTATGAAAGACTTACTACAATTAGCTAAAGGGGTTGAAAAAAATCCCTTGCAACATTACGCCCAAAAGAAATCGTTAATTTTATAGTAGAACCTGACGAACGCGAATGGAAAAATGAATGGCGCGTGCAACTTTTGCAGTACAATTTATTTGACCTTGATGATAAAGGACAAGGTAAAGAAAGAAGAATTATTAGAAAATTACCGTATAAATATTCTTATGAATTTCTAACCGAGAGAGATTCCCGCCCTAGAAAACTAATGATAGAAGATTGGGAAATTGGTGCTCTTTATTGGAATTGTCTTGCTCTCACTGGAGATGAGAATGAGGCAAATAAACTTGTAAGAAAAAAATATTTTGATGATTTTGTTTCAAAAAATGATCTCTATTTCTTCTTGGGAACAACGTTACAATACCATATCAAAAATGCTCCTAACCCCTTCTTGATAATTGGAGTATTTTACCCGCCAAAATCAGGAACTGAAGAGCAACAACTATCTATGATAGATTTATTCAATTTGTAAGAAATAAAAAGTTTTATTTCTCCAGAAAAACGGTGACTTCCTGCCGATTGTGGAACAGATGCTTTGCTTGGACAAGGCGGAAACTTTGGCGCAACAGGGTAAGCGCTTGGCGCATATGCAATACCGGGTCAAGCGCAGGTGATGCAAAAGGTAGTTTGAGAGTAACCAATCCATGACCTCTGGGCGGTAATAAGTTGGCAAATTGCCCCATAAGCTCGGAAGTAGTGCGTGCATCTACCCTCATATCGCTTAAAATAAGGTCAAAGCGGCGTCTCTGCTTTTGTGCCAATCGTAAGTAATCGGCAGCATGCCCACGGAAATGGCGCAGGTTTGTATAGGAATTCAGACGTGGGTCTAATTCTGCGGGGTCAACCGCTACCACCTGTAACCCATTTTTGAGCAAAAGACGAGTCCAACCACCCGGCGCAGCGCCAAGGTCAAGCGCACTACCTGAATCCGGCAATTTTAGCCCGAAAATATCCATTGCTTCCAGCAATTTAAACTCGGCACGGCTGATTTGTTGCGACTCACGGGAAAAACGGCGCATACCGCCCGCCCAATCGCTCAAATTCTGGCTTACTTTTGAAATACCAACATAGGCAGTAGCTTCATAAACCGCCACCGAAACTACCACTTCCGGCGTTTTGATATTCTCAATTGCGCCAAATTTGGCTATTATCTTTTGGGATATGCCCTCTTTGATGGCGTAAGCGGTTAAAACGTGCTGTGGGTCTTCGCCCAAAAAGCGAGCCTGTACCGAAAAAGAAACTCCCTCAGATAGCAAACGGGCGGTAGCAGGCAATTCTACCAAAACTTGGGTGAGAGCAGCTAATTCTTCCCGCTCACGCAGCTTATGAATCAGCCAGACAGGGCAGATATGCCGCAAGAATACCGGCTCAAGCTTTTGCAAGCGCGTTGAGAGGGTTTCAAAGGGCATGGGACCTGTTACTAGCGAAACGCCGTCTCCAAGTAGCTTTTCGACTGTAATGGCAGGATCGGCTTCACACAGTTCTTCAAGGGCAGTGCTGATAAAATCAGAGGAAGCAGTTAGGATAGTTTGGGTCATAAGTTATATACCAAAATCTTCTCCGGTTATGCGCCGATAAAGCCACTCAAGCTCTTCTTCGCTATAAAATTGAACCACCAGTTTGCCCCCTCGCTTACTACGGGTTAATTCGACCTGCATGCTAAGCGCGTCACGGAATCTTTGCTCAAGGGCGCTGGTTTCAAGCTCGGAGATGCGCTGCTTTTGGCGATTATCGGGGTCTATTTCATCATTATAAGCGCGGGCAGCGTGGGCTGTATTCATCCGGCGGGCTGTTTCCTCAGTCTGGCGCACGCTCATAGCTTTCTCAACAATCAAGTTCATTAAGCGCAACCTGTCGCGATTATCCTTTGCCATTAGCAAGGCACGGGCATGTCCTTCCGTGAACAGATTATCACTCAAGGCATCGAGAATTTCTTTAGGCAAATCCAGCAAGCGCAGTGAATTGGTAATGGCGGTGCGGCTTTTACCGACTTTCTCCGACACCTGTTCTTGAGTGAGGCGAAATTCATCTACCAGTTGGCGATAGGCGTATGCCTCTTCAAGTGGGTTCAAGTCGGCACGTTGGATATTCTCAACTATTGCCAGTTCCAGCATCTGTAAAGGTGTTGTTTCTTTGACAACAACCGGAATAGTGGTAAGCCCAATCAGTTTGGCAGCTTGCCAGCGACGTTCTCCAGCAATCAACAGGTAACGGGCGCGATGCTCTTTCTTAACCCCGTCACCATCTGTAAGAGTCTCTTCCAGATAATCCGGGTCGTAATCGGGGTTATAACTTACCACCGGGGGTTGCACCAAACCGTGTACCCGAATTGAATTGGCAAGTTCTTCCAGCACATCTGGGTCAATTTTTTTACGCGGCTGGTAGGGGTTAGGCGCAATACTGGTAATAGGTACAGTTAATAAACCGATTTTGCGAACTTCTGACAATTTGCTCAAGGCATTTTCAGAGGGAGAGTCAGAAATCGAATCAGAAGTAATGGATTCCTCGCTCTCATCTTCGAGGGATGGTTTTATTTCTTCCACCTCACGAGCAGGAATTGCCCCCGGTATCAGTGCGTTCAACCCGCGACCCAGACCACCTCTTGCCTTAGCCATCTCTTGCCCCTCTACTTAATGCGTGCTACCATCTCGCGTGTCAGAATTTTGTACGCCTGAGCCCCTCGACTATTCGGGTCATATTCAAAAATAGACTGCCCGAAACTGGGAGCCTCACTCAAGCGCACACTACGCGGCACAACCGTATTGAATATTTGCTCCGGAAAATACTTTTTGACCTCTTCAACCACTTGCAATGCTAGGTTGGTACGTCCGTCATACATCGTCATAATGATGCCAAAAATGGTAAGCCGGGGGTTGAGCGCGGCTGTTACCAAATCAATTGTATTTTTTAGCTGAGTCAAGCCTTCCAACGCCAGATATTCACACTGGATCGGAATGATTACACCATCAGCAGCAGTCAGCGCATTCACAGTTATTTGACCCAGCGAAGGAGGGCAATCAATCAGGATATAGTCAAAACGAGAGCGTACCGGCTCCAGCGCCATTTTCAAACGAAAAGCACGCTCATCCTCGGTCAAAGTGGTAAGCTCTACTTCTGCGCCCGCCAATTCTACTGAAGCGGGTAACAGTTCCAGCCTTTCCCTACCCGAAGGCAGTATTGCCTGAGTAGCGGTACTTTCGCCCACCAGTACCTCGTAAAGCGATACTTCCAGTTCGCGCTTGTTAATACCAAGACTACCGGTAGCATTCCCCTGTGGGTCGCTATCTACCAGCAATATACGGTAGCCATCGGCGGCTAAGCCTGCGCTAAGACTTACGGCAGTAGTGGTTTTGCCCACACCGCCTTTTTGATTCGCAATTGCGATAATTTTATTCTTCAAAACCTGAAGCTTCTTTATATATTAAATTATCCCAATAAAGTAGGTTAATTTTAACAGCTTTAAGCCTAAGCCGCAATCTGCTTTCCATAATGTGGATAAATGGGGATATTCTGTGGAAAACGAGGGTCAATTGTGGATAAATAGCTTTATTATTGTATTGTTAAGGCTGGGCTAAACAATTTTATTTGTACTCAGTCCAGCCTTACTCGATTTAATTAGTTTGCTTTGAAGCGGGTGAGTGGAATAGGCGATGATATATTTTCCTGCCGAAGTAAAAGACTAGCCCCATCAATGGCACAAGCCAGATGCCATATAGCGCTAGGGTTACAGTTACAGTTGCCAGACCCTGCAAACCTCGCAAAGAGCCTTCCCATGCATCCGATAAAATCAAGCCGAAGTCCCAGTTGTTACCCGTTTTAATTACGGAGGCTGCGCCTTTGGGCGAAAGATTGACCGTTACCTGCGAATAGTCGCTTTTCTTCTCCAAATAGCTCATTCGCCCCTGCCTCCGCTCGATTTCGCCGCGCACGCTGGTCAATTCGCGCTGTACTGTCAGCGTTTCATTCACGTTGGTAGCCTTTTTCAGCAACTCTAGCAACTGAGCTTCGGTTGCTTTAAGGTTACGCATTTGCGAGTCTAAATCAACGTATTCTTCGGTCACATCTTGGCTAGTGGTAGTTTCGTTATCTACCTTGTAAACCAAAGCGCGTAGGCGAATCATCGTGTCATCAAACGCAACTGAGGGTATTTGCAATACAAGCGTGGCATAAGTCTTATCATCGCGGACGGTGGTATTGCTGCTGAATACTGTACCTTGCTGCTGCGCCACCAACGCCCGAATATCAGCCAGCGACTTCTCCATATTCTCCACCGTGACACTCAGAGTAGCATTACGGATTATCATCTGGTTGGCGCTTGTGCCAATATTATAACTACCAGAGCCTGTAGAAGTTGAGCTACTGGTAGAAGCAGGTACGGGCGCTTTAGCTGCTGACCCGGCTGCTGAGGTGGACTGTGGGACGTAGCCAAGACTCTTTTGAGTCGAACTAAATACGCTACCCGTTTGAGGACTCAAAATCACGCCCAATACCGCTGAAATAACCAGTATCACGACCAATACCACTGAGCCGTAAAGGAACAAGCGACGACGTGACGAAAAAAAACTTGGAGATTTCATTTGTTTGCTCCTGCGTTTAATAATTATTCCATTAACCGATAGTGTCATTAGGTTTCTACTTATTAAAACGTAGGTTATAACAAAAAAATCACATGGTTTATGCCTTTTTCTAAAAAACCGGGGAAATAACAGCCGGTAAAATTGGTAAGATACTAGCAGAAAGTTATTTAGAGCCTTTTTCCTGATTCTCGGAAAGTTGGGACACTTCGCCAACAAGTTCCTGCGCCAGCGTATTAAGTTCGGCAGCACGTTGCTTGAGCTGGCTAAGAGTATCGGGGCGTAAGCGTTGTTCGTACTCGTTCCGCAAATCAAGAATCAATTGGGCTAGACGGGCAATTTGCCGCACCTTCACCACAGGGCTATCCAATTTTACAGGTTCGCTGTATGCCATTTTTTCTCCAAAGTATATAATACAAAATTCGGCATAAGTTAAATTCAAAGAAATCAGGACGGTTTACCACAAAGATTCTTCAAAGATACTTTTCCGACTACTGCCTAATTAATCGTTGACCAATTTTTCAAATTCTTGCTCAGATAGGATCTTTATTCCGAGCGCCTGAGCTTTTGCCAGTTTGCTACCGGAATCCTCACCCGCAACCACATAGGTTGTATTTTTGCTTACGGAACTGCCCACAGTAGCACCTTTGCGCTTGAGCAACTCCTCAGCCGATTGCCGGGTATAGTTTAGCAATTTTCCGGTCAACACAAAGGTCATATTGGAAAGGGGTTTGCCGCTTTTCTCATCGCTATCATCAGGGTCGGCAGCACGCACCCCAAAAGCCAGAAGTTTATCCACCAACGCGGCGTTGCGCGTATCGGTAAAGAAAGCCACAATGCTTAGTGCCGCAACCTTACCCATGCCTTTTATCTCGGCAATTTCATCTGTACTTGCAGCCCTTAAGCGAGCTAGGCTCTTAAAACGCTGCGCCAGCATTTCAGCCGCTTTCTGCCCAATACCCTCAATTCCCAAAGCTGCCAACAGTTGCGAGAGCGGGCGCTGTTTGCTTTCCTCAATTTGCGCCAGCAACTTGTCGGCAAGCTTTTCTCCGAACCGCTCAAGGGAAATCAACTGTTCTTTTTTAAGGCTGTAAATATCGGCAAAATCTCGGATAAAGCCTTCATCATAGAAACGGTTGGTTATTTTTACGCCCAACCCTTCCATACCCATCGTCTGGATGAAATGGTTAATCCAATCACGGGTGCGATCCGGGCAATCAAACGAGTTATTGGTACAGTATAAAACCGCGTATTCAGGGTCACGGCGCGTTGGGAAACCACAACTAGGGCATTTTGGGGGCATCTCGAAGTCGGTTTCCTTGCCGGTGCGCCGCTCCTCGAAAACCTTCACAATGTTGGGAATCACATCTCCGGCGCGTTTAACCAATACTGTATCGCCGATTTTCAAGTGCAAGCGACGAATCTCATCTTCATTAAAAAGTGTAGCGTTTTGTACCGTAGTACCGCCGATTTGCACAGGCTCAAGTACCGCTTTTGGGGTAATGCTACCCGTGCGCCGTACCGATATGGTTATATCTTTCAGTACGGTAGTAGCCTCTCGCGCCGGAAATTTATAAGCGGTAGCCCAACGTGGGTCGCGCCCTACATAGCCCAGCAATTCCTGAGTTTTGAAATCGTTAAGCTTAATCACTGCGCCGTCAATCTCAAAATCGAGCGAGTCGCGGCGTGCCAACCAATCTCTGACGCAGTTTTCCACTTCTTCAAGAGTACGGCATAGCTTTATATCTTTAGCGGTGCGGAAGCCAAGCTTCCGAAAATATTCGAGTGCTTGAGTCTGGGTTTGAATTTCCAATCCATCTTCTATATAACCAAGGTTATATAGATAAATGCTAAGCGGACGAGAAGCTGTAATCGCTGGGTCTTTTTGGCGTAGAGAACCGGCAGCGCTGTTGCGCGGATTGGCAAAAAGCTTCTCCCCCTTTTCTGCCAGTTCACGATTCAATGCTTCAAAATCCTTTATCGCCAGATAAACCTCGCCCCTAACTTCAATGCGGCGTGGTATAGGTTTACCCTCTAATTGGCGTAACTTGAGCGGTACACTCTTAATGGTCTTGATATTCAGCGTAATATCTTCGCCAATAGCGCCATCACCCCGCGTTGCGGCGCGAACTAGCACGCCATCTTCATAGGTAAGCGCAACCGAAAGCCCGTCAATTTTAGGCTCTACCACATATTCAAATGCAACCTTGCCGGGAAAGAACTTGCGAGCGGCAGTATCCCAGCGCACCAAATCTTCCATGCTAAACACATTACTCAGGCTCAACATGGGGTAAGGGTGGCGCACTTTAGCAAAATCGGTCTGGGCGGTAGAAGTACCCACCCGGCGCGTAGGCGAATCTTCTGAAATTAGTTCGGGGTGGGATTCCTCTATTTGCTTTAGTTCGCGATATAAAGCGTCATATTCGGCATCGCTGACAATTGGGTCATCCAGCACATAGTAACGGTAATTGTGATAATCAAGCTGATGTAGCAGTTCAGCGACCCGCCGCGATAGCGCGTCTTCGTTTTCTGGAGTATGGCTCATTTTTTCGCTGCTGTAAAATTAGGGCGCATAACAGCGCCCCTAACCATTTTCTACTTCTTTAAGTATTTGCAAATTTCTAGCGATTAGCGAGGTGCATCGGCATAATCACGTGGGTGTAATCTTCCTTTCCAACGGGCTTGATAACACCCGGATTGCTAGGAGATTGGAGTTCGATGGCTACCTGCGCGGTGTTTATTGCATCCAATACATCGTTTAAATATTTGGCATTAAAGGCAATCTGGGCGGGCTGTCCTTCTACAGTCGCTTCAAGCTCATTACGGTTATCGCCCACTTCCGCCGCGTTGGCAGTCAGCATAACGCTACCGGGAGTTACATCTTCGCCCGGAGTAACCGACATCCGAATTATATTGCCGCCGCTATCCCGCGCAAACAAACTTGATACCTTAACAGCTTTGAGCAAATCGGCAGTATTAATCAAGGTACGGGTATCAAACCGCTTTGGAATTATATGTTGGAAATTTGGGAAACTGCCTTCAATCAAGCTGCTGGTAAAATCAATTCCTTGCGCTTTGAACAAAGCCTGACTCCTATTGGCGGTAACGCTTATTTCAATCGGTGAATCATCGTCACTGACAATACGGGAAAGCTCTTGCATGGCACGAGCAGGCAGAATTATACTAAAATTATTGCTTACCGAAGATAGCAAAGAGGCTTCTTTAACCGCAAGCCGGAAACTATCCGCTGCCGCCATAGTGACTTTATCGCCACTGAAGCTGGCATAAAGCCCGGTCAATACCGGACGAGTTTCATCGGTGCTGGCAGCAAACGCCACCTGCTTTACCGACTCCCGGAATACGTTGGAGGCGATTTCGGCACTGTTGCCGGGATTGGTTACATTTGGTAGGGCTGGGAAATCCTCTGCGGGAATACCTTTTATATTGGCTTCATAACGAGCGCTACGCACATTGAGCGAAAGGGTTTGCTCGTCAAGGCTCATATGTACACGTTCATTGCCCAATTGGGAAATAAATTCGGAAAGAAGACGCGCCGGTATAGTGATTTCGCCCGGTTCAGCCACCTGTGCCGATACCCAGTAGGTTATACTGATTTCGAGATTAGTCGCAGCCAGCTTTAACCGCCCGCCATCATCGGTAGTTTCGGTAGCAATCAATATATGATTTAAAACCGGCAGCGTAGTCTTGGTGGAAACGGCACGCCCGACTACCGACAAGCCTTTGCTAAGTTCTTCTTGCAGGCAACTAACCTTCATACTTGGTTTGCTCCTTTTCGACCTGATTTTCAGAGTGTTACGGTATTTTAGGAAAAAATATTTGGGCTAAATTATAACACAACTTCGGCAAAGGTAAATATTTTTCCACAGTTTGTGGAAATATCTGGATAAAATTTTATTTCAGCCGATTGCAACGAGCTAACGAATAAGCTAAACTTGGATAGTGGCAAAAACAAGCGCGAGGGTGTCATAATTGGAAAAAAACATCTCTGAATTCGATAAGCTGCTAAAGGATGGGTATCGTCTTTTGGACGAAGCTTCGGTTTCGCTTACACCGCAACAGGCAATCCACCACTGCGGGGAAGCTTTGGCAATATTCAAGAAAACGCTCGAAATCGCCACCGAAGAAGAAGAACCCTTGCAAGCAGCGCGAAAGGCTTTAGCCGATGCCTACAGTCAGCGTGGTCATCAGCAACGTTATATACATAAGTACAAAGAAGCGGTAACTGATTTGACACAGTCAATCCGCCTTAATCCCGCGCTGGCAGAAGATTATTATTATCGCGCAATGAGTCACCTGAAAATTGACGACCGTTCTTCTGCTCGCAACGACCTGACTCAGTATCTGCGCTACGGCAAAGTA
Organism: Candidatus Chlorohelix sp.; assembly: GCF_037138995.1. Taxonomy (NCBI): domain Bacteria; kingdom Bacillati; phylum Chloroflexota; class Chloroflexia; order Candidatus Chloroheliales; family Candidatus Chloroheliaceae; genus Candidatus Chlorohelix; species Candidatus Chlorohelix sp. The sequence continues at coordinate 140,776 of NZ_JBAXHI010000001.1, forward strand.
GAGTATCTGCGCGAATCTGCCCAGAAATACTTGACTGAGCTTGCCCCACGCACTGATAATCTGGCATACGCAGCGCATCTGGCAAAAGAAGGGGCAAGGCTATCATCCGAAGCAACTAGCCTATTAAACCCAAAGGAAGGCATACAACCAGACTCGGCAGGCGCGGTACGTCTGTACAATCAATCAATTGATACTTTCCGCAAAGCGCTTGAGCTTTCCCCTAAAGACTTTCTGGCACATATAGGTTTGCTGGCTGCTTTGAAAGATCAGGCTGAAGCATATCTCGCTATTCAAGAATATGACCTTACTATCCAGAACCTGAACGAAGCTTTAAAGCTAAAGCCCAATCTGTCTTTATTATTCCGGCGAGGCGAGGTTTACAAATTGTCAGGACACCGTGAGCATGCGGTGGCTGATTTTACAGAGTTTCTTCAGACTTCTACCAATGGCGAATTGAAACAGAGCGCCGAGAAATATTTGAGAGAGCTTCAACAAACGAAAAGTGGAGCAGAATGAGCGATTTTCCTGCATTGGCAATCGTGATAGTCAGCTATGATTCCGCAGCAGACTTGCCGGAATGTCTTAAAACGCTGTTAGAAAATTGTGCGGCTTACCCTGCTCAAACGCAAGTGGCAGTGGTTGAAAACGACGATAACGCGGCGCAACAGCGTACCCATAATACAATAAAGCCCTTCCTAAAAAGTGGTCTGAAATGGCTACCCGCCCCTGAAAATCTCGGCTATGGCGGAGGCGCTAACTACGGCTGGCAGCATCTGGAGGGTGAGCTTTATATAGTTCTCAATCCTGATATGAGTTTTCCGGCGGATTGGCTGGGAAAACTTGTTGCGCCTTTCTCCAAAAACCCCGAAATTGGCATAGCCGGTTGCAAGTTGCTAACCAAAGAGGGCAAAATCCAGCATGCGGGCGGGTTGATTATGCATGGAAGCCTCTTGGGTTCCCATTTCGGATACGGCGAAGAGGATGACGGACGCTGGGATGAAAGCGGCGAAGTAGATTTTGTAACAGGTGCAGCGCTGGCAATACGCGGGGAAATAGTACAAACGTTGGGCGGTTTTGACCTTGCTTTTCACCCCGGCTATTACGAGGATGTGGATTTGTGCCTACGCGCAGGCAAATTGGGTTGGAAAATCTGGTATGAAGCAGACGCGGTAGCCTATCATTACGAGGGTACGAGCTTTGGGCGCAAAAGCAGTTATTATGAATTACTGCACCGTAACCGGCTACAGCTTGCTCAGAAACACCTTAACGCACAGCAATTCTTCACCGAGTTCATAGCGGAGGAAAGCAAGCGTATTGCCATAACCCCTCCCAGCCTAGACTTATCAGCCAGTATCAAAGTATATCAAACACTTGCTCATTCGTGGCAAGTGTTTGATAATAAGGATGAAATTATTGTGAATGATGAAAATCCTGTGTTAGAAAGGCTACCATCCCGCCTGAGCGATGTGAAAAAAGGTTGGTTGGTTGAGGAAAAGTCTTTCAATAGCCGCATACCCTTTGTGGCAGCCTTACGCGAACGTTTTAACAATATTTCGACTCGCTGGTATGTTAAGCCTATCCTGCAACAGCAGGTGGATTATAACGCAACAGTAGCACGCGCTATCGAAGACATGGGTCAGTTGGTTTTAGCCCATGAGACAGCGCGAAACATCGAGTTAGCCGCATTGGCAGAACGTTTTACAGGGGTAGAAAAGCGATTAAACCGGATTGAAGAAATGTTGGCAAAACTTGTGAGCGAGAAAAAATTATGAATGAACCAGTTGTAATAGCAGGCGGCTTTCTAACTGAACCCGGCGATTACCTTCCTTGGATTAAAGCGCTGAGCAAACCACCCTATTCTCGAAAAGTCTTTGTCTCATCGGTTGGAAGACTGAAATGGGCGCTCACCCGTGATGAAAGTTTTCAACCCCAAATAGTAGATCTGGCAAAGGTCATAAAAATAGCCATCCAAAGTACCGGCGCAGAAAAAGTTTGGCTGATTGGACACAGCGCAGGAGGGCGCATTGGGCGCCTGTGGATGGGTGAAAGACCCTACGGTGGGTTGAAGTGTAACGGGCATCGTTTTGTACGTGGGTTAATAAGCTTAGGCTCGCCCTACACCACCAAAGAACCATGGGCAACAAAAAGCGCGGCATATGCCAACAAATATTACCCCGGCGCATACTATCCCGACATCACTTACGTAGCAGCGATTGGGAAAAGTATATTCCCGCGTCGCCACGGTTCTCCGGCAGAGCGTTTCGCCTACCAGTCTTACAAACTGCAATGGCCTGAAAACCCTAACCAATGGGGTGACGGTTTTATAACGATAGACGGAGCTTATATGCCCGGCGCGGAAAATCATGTGTTGGATGGAATATACCATTACAATCTATTCGGACGCATTGATTATTCTCACCCATCGGCTACGAAAGTTTGGGCAAAGCATCTCGAACAGGAAGCTTAATACTCTTCGCAGATTAGCATGCAAACATTACAAACTATTACACCCCATGGCACACCCATGCGGAAGATTTCGTATTGGTCATGATCGGAAACTCCGGTGCAAAGGCGACATCTGGAGTTAGGAATTACTCCTACATGTGTAACTTTCCCCGCAACCGTCTCTATTTCAATTCCACACATACATTGCACATCTTCCCGTTCGCTTTTAGGGCAAGGCTCAATACCATCTACTGCGTGACCCATCTATACCTCCTCGAAGGTTTTTAACTCTTTTGTCTGGGTACAACTTCTTTTGGTGGCGCAAAGAGGGTAAGTCTCTACCAATACAATACGCCGCACAAGTTTGCAATAAAAAATGCTCCGGGTATATAAAAATCCCCCGAAGCATTTCAATCAGAATTTATAAAACGTCGTCTTCCGTAGTAGTTTCTTCCTTAGCTTCTACCTTGCGTTCAATCGATTCTGCCACACGGGTGGTAGGTCGCTTGAATACAAAATAGCTGTTCTCAGTAACACCTAGTGGACTGACACCGGATAATTCCCAGCCTTCTGCTCCTAACTCGTCCAAAAATTTGCGAACGAAGGTACTCCGACGCTCACCTCTACCAATTAATAGTTGCTCGCCTTCTGCGCTGATTTGCCCTTTGAAGTTCACGTAGGCTACCTTATATTCCCAGCGTTGCCCGATGTAAGGCTTGCTGTCGTGCTTACGGGCTTTGGGGGGAGTGTCTCCGTCTCCTCCTGAACCTTCATCTTCTTCTTCAATTTCAACCTGATCGGGACGAGGCATAGAACTGTTCATCGAGGTTTCAATCTTACCAAGCCAGTTTTGCCCTTCTCGAACAAATTGCCCGAACATATCCTGCCAGTTGGGCGGTAAATTAAATCTGTCGCTCATGTTAATGTCCTTTCCGAAACCGACGTGGCTGTCAGCCCCATTTATTAAAACAACACTACCGGATACCGTTTTTTGCCACCTTACGGTCTTATAACTCCGGTCTACTTTTTGATTCTATCACTGAATCTATACTATATATAGCGCTACATTGTTAGAGTTGCGTATGAACTCACTTCAATTCATTCGCGTGACTATAGACGCGAGTAATGATTGACAAAGCTATACCCCTTTGCTATGATTTTGAGGAAATAAGGTTTTGCAATGAGCTTTTCTAAATATCTGACAAATCATAAACCTAAATTATCTATAATAAGGTTTTTATTATTTACCGCAGCAAACGGTAGTGAGCGAATCCCGAAACATGCTGCAACTTCCACCTACTTTGCCCCAACTTTTTGCGCTGCTGTTTCTAGCTGCCATAGCTGCACTTCTAGGTGAGTTAATTGCAGGCGCTGCGCCCGATTTCGGTTTTTTTGGAGCATTGATATTAGCATTTCTAGGAGTTGTTATTTTAATCGAGCTACCTTTACCGCAATTCGATTTTGAACCTACAATTGAGGATCTACCGATAGTAAGGGGTGTGCTAGGAGGGGTTTTTCTGGTATCAGGATTTGGGTTCTATCGCAAACGACGCAGACGTTAACAAAAAGCCTATGAAGCAACCCAGCATAATTGGAATAGTTTATGCTTTGTTAAGTCTAATCGGCTCTTTACTACTTGTTCGTTTTATTTTCAAGCTCTTAGCTGTTTCACAAAATATTATATATAACTTGACAGAGCCGTTAGTAGCGCCTTTCAAAGCTATTTTGAAACCTTCAGACCTAGTTGTAGGAGTAACATTTGAATCTTATACGCTTTTAGCGTTTTTCCTTTTATTAGTGATGGGTGTGGTAATAGCCGGAATTATAAGCTATATTAACTATAAAGACTCCGGCTATTCCGTTAAAGCATAACCTCGTTTCAAGAAGACCTAAATCCTTCGCGAATCCTCATTATTACTTTTCTGAAGCTATGCAGTTAGTATTTTTTGGGAGGCTAGGTAAGCCATGCACAAGAATGAGTTCATTAAACAAATAGCCCGTGAAACTTCTCTCCCTCAAAAACAGGTTAATCAGGTCGTCAAAGCCACGATTGAACTGATTGCCCACAGCCTTCGCAACGGAGACAAAGTAGTGCTGACGGGCTTTGGCACTTTTGAAGTGCGTACTCGGCGCGAACGGCAGGGGGTAAATCCTCATACCAAAGAACGCATTGTAATACCCCAAACCCAGACTCCCGGCTTTACCGCCAGCAATACTCTGAAAAATATTGTTCTAGGCAAAGCCGAACCCTCGTTATTATCTAATGAATTCGATAGTAACCATAATGAAAACGAAATACCCAATCAAAGAAGAAGGCGCGGGAGAAAAAACGGCGTGTAGAACCACTCAATTTATTTTATAATTGCTCATAATAATGATAACAAAAGTGACAGGCTTATATACTGTTTTTTTGATATGCCTTTTGCTATTAGTCTTGACAGTAATAAGTCATTATGTTAAATTTGGCGAACTGTTTTAATTCCAACATTCGCTCAAAATTCCTGATGTTTGGTGCATTTTTAAATTTTAAGCCTGCTCCCTATCCTAAAAGTTCCGTATGAGTCAGGCGATGAAAGCGGACAGACTATGGAAGTAAATAAGACCAACGTTCCCCAGCCTGTAGATTCTATCCCTAAAAGGGGACGAGGTCGTCCTAGAACGCAGCCACTAGAGATTAAAAGCAGCGTAAATACTAATGCACCGGAAAATCTTCCAGCTAACGGGGTGGAAAATATTAGTACGACCCACGAAACAGAAATAAAAAGACGAGGTCGCAAAAGTAAAAACCCCAATCCCGGAAGTGGGTTTGAAGTTCGCATCAACCCGGATAAAGCAGTATATCCGCTTAGCATTGCAGCAGACATCCTGAAATTACACCCTCGCACCTTGCGCATCTATGAAGAACAAGAGTTAGTTGTACCATTTCGCACCAAAACCCAACGCCGCCGTTATTCCCAGAACGACATTTTTAAATTGCAATTTGTTCAATTTCTGACACAAAAACGGGGCGTAAACCTGAGCGGTGTCAAAATTATTCTCATAATGCTCGATGAGTTGCAAAAAACAATTAGCGACCCCATAAAATATGTCTTTCCAGACTTTATAGAAATGGAGCAGTGAGCGGTTTTTGCTCTAAATGGGTAATTTTGACCAAGTTTTCCAAACAATCATAGTCGTCTTCGGTTTAGTGATGGTCGGAGCAGGTGTTCGCGCTGCCCAATGGTTACGTCCAGAAGATGCCAAGCGCATTTTCCCGCCACTGATTAACAACGTCTTTCTTCCCGCTGTTATCTTCAACGGCATAAAAAAAACCAGAGATAAACCCATCTCCCCAGAAGTCCTCAAAGTTTCGCTTATCGCCTTGCTGGTAATCGTCTTTTGCGGGCTGATGGCGTGGAGTTTAGGGCGTATCCTCAAATTACAACGCCGCCAAATGGGCGCTTTTATCCTAACCGCTACTTTCGGTAGCACCGGGTTTGTGGGCTTGCCGCTGGTCAAGGGCATATACGGTGACAAAGGAATCCTACCTCACGCCTTTTATAGCGAAATCGGCAGCCTAACTCTACTCGTAACAATGGGCGTGATTATTGCTTCTTTCTATGGCGAAGGCGGGCGCTTTGGCTGGCAAACCCTGCTGGCAATCCCTCGTTCAGGACCTTTTATCGGGTTGGTACTGGCTCTAATCTTCTATAAGGACGACTTGCCAACCTTTATAACTGCTACCCTTGATACGCTGGGAGCGGTAACTCTACCGTTAATGATGTTCTTGGTAGGCGTGACTATCGTTTGGAAAAATATCGGTAGTATCTTACCTTCTATCATTGCGCTGAACCTAATCAAATTGCTAGTCTCTCCGATCATCGCAATTGTACTTGCCAAAATCTTGTTACAAGACGACCAGATGGCACAGGGCGTAATTTTACTAAACGCCTCAACTCCGGCTATCATTCTCTGTCTTGCCTACGCCAACCAGTACAAATTGGACGAAGAATTTACCAGTGCAGCAGTTTTTTCCAGCTTCTTCTTTTCGCTTCCTACAATTCTTCTTATGACAGCCTTATTCTTACCGCGTTAAAACCGGGCAGGAGCGCAGATGGAATTTATCATTGTCTTTCTCGCTTCTCTGCTACCCGGATTATTTTGGATGTGGTGGTATTATCGCCAAGATAAATACGAAAAAGAACCCAAACGCTTGTTGGCTTTTGTTTTTATTTGTGGAATACCGCTTTCATTGCTAATCGGCTTGTTTGAATATTCGGTAGATCAAGCTGGAAAACAGGGTAATACCCCGCTAAGTCAAAGTGGAAATATTCTGTCGGTAATACTCTTCTATCTATTAATAGTATCTTTAACCGAAGAGTTGGGCAAGTTGGCGATAACTTATTTTCTGGCTTACCGCAATCCTGCTTTCAACGAACCGGTTGACGGTATTATTTACGCGGCGGCAAGTGGGCTAGGTTTTGCGACTTTTGAAAATGTTTTCTTTATAATTAATGAAGGTCCTTTAATTATCCTGCTGCGGGGACCTGTTAGCACGCTCGGTCATGTGCTTTTCTCCGCAATGTGGGGCGCAGCGCTTGGACTCGCCAAATTCGATCATTTGAGGACAACAGCAAGGAAGCGAGTTGTTGTCGGTTTTATACTGGCAGTAATCACCCATGCTATCTTTGACCTTATTATCGCATTAGGTCAAAGAATAGCCGAGTGGGTGGCTTTATCATCTGTTCTATTTATGGGATTGCTATATCTGGTAGTATCTCGCCAGATAGCAGCATTATTGAACCTTTCACAGTTTAAACCTGCTACAATCGCAAGCCAAACCTTACACAATTTACGCCAGCGTAGCTCTAGCGAAAACAACCAACATTATGTGCCAAATCCATATTTAAGGAAACCCGAAATAGATTTAAAAGAAGATGAGCAAGATAGATAGCCCACCGCAAACGATTTATTTGGTAGTCTTGGCTAAAATCGAGGTAGCGTTGAGGCATTTGGATTTCTAGAAAAACAGCAGGTAAAGATACATCAGTAGGATAATGGTTGCCAGCATAATCAGTAGCAACCCGAAATTAGTGACAGAAACAAAAGTACGACTATGCACACGGGTACGGCGCACCGGACGTGGGTGTAGCTTCCCGACTCCACGCAAAGCATAGGGCGAATTGAATTGAGTAGCAGCACGTTGCCAAAAAGCATCATTATCTAGAGCAGCAGATACTGACGAATCAGCCGAGACGGTAATAACCGATTTTTGCGGAGGTGATGCTGTTTTAGCGGGGATTTGCAAAATTGGAGTAGCGACAGGGCTATTTTTTTGTTGTTCTATTTCCTGCTCAAAGAAAAAGTCATGAGCCGTTTCAAAGGTAATAGGTTCGCTTATTTCTCCTAATGCCGGTAAAAGCTCATCATTATGTGCAATAATAGGTTCAAAAGCAGGGGTTTGTTGTGCAACCGCTTCTTTTTCAACAATAGGTTCTTCAAATTCTGTTTCCGTAATTCCAGTAGTAGCTTCAACAAACTCAATAGGGTTGCCACCCTCCGCTAAAACAGCTTTAGCCTTGTTTGCGCGGGAAGGTCTCCCCGCTTTACGAATCGATGTGTTAGCTTCATTGCTTGTTGCCAGAACAGCAATTTCAGCTTCGGATAAAATATCAGAGAGAAATAATTCAGCTTCGGGGGTTTCTTTCAACTTGCGAGATAGCGTTAGAGCAGCCTGGTGGTCAGGATTAAGCTTTAAAAGCTGATTTAACGCTTGCTGAGACTTTTCACGCGGTTGCGCCAGAGACAAATATAACCATGCCTGCTGGTTGGCAGGCTCTTTTGCAACCACAGTGGAAAGCAAACGCAGCGCAGTATTCTTGCGTCCTGCCGCCAAAGAGGCGAAAGCGCTATTGAGGCGTTTTAAATCATCTTGCAAAAGAAATAGCTCCCAGAAAAGGGGTTATTTGTCTTTTTTCTCAGCCTTACGAGTATTTCTCGCTGCACTCGCATCGCCAATCAATTGCTGACGGCGGTCAGTTTGGCGCGTTTGCTCTTCCTGATAGGCTTCTTTTGCGCCGCTTGCTACTTCTTGCACTAAACCCTTTAGCTGTTCTAGGGTTTGTCCGCCATCGCGCGTCACGATGAAGGTTGCTACGGCAGCCCCAACTGAAGCGCCTACACCTACACCGATTGTAAATTTAAGTATTCCAACAAAAAAACCCATTTTTATTCCTTCCGTCCGATTAGTTTTAGGTAAGCTGCGAATGGCTGTATTGTATAGCCATGCGCCCTAACATGGCAAGTTAATTACAGCCTCAAAAATAAAAAGGCAGTAGGTTTTTTGCCTACTGCCGAAACATTACCATCAGGTTATTCTTTCCTGACTAAGCTACCACCGCTGCTATTGCCCCTGCTTTATTGAAGTAGAACTAGTGGGGTGGTAACCAATTTTAGAATGGAACAAATTCTTAATCCAGCGCCATAACGGGCTATTCCGTCTTTCAAGTTTGAATACCTCATCCCCCAGCGCATCTTTAGCAGATTGGGCGCGGTATTCAGCTTGCTTCATTTTCGCCAATTCCAATTCATAGCCTGCCATTGTAAACCTTCCTTACTAGGAATCTTCCCAATATCTATGGTAATTCAAGGATTTTTAATCAAAATAAGCTCAGTTGTAAGACTTAAAATCATTTTTGTGGCGAAAATAGAAGGATATGTTTCACTATATGCTTGCTTTACAGTTCCATCTTAACGTTTAAAGCGTTATAAAAGCGTTACACAAAATAGGATTCTATATTTTTAACCATTGAAATTATTCCAAAACTGGTACATACTGGAATTAATGTTGCTTTTTTAGCGCGATGCTACAAAGGAAACTTTGGTAAACTTGAGGTTTAAAGTATGACATCAGTAGTCAAAGTCAGACTGTTAGGGGATTTCCTAATTGTGATGGCTAACCAGCCTCTAGCCCTTACCACTTCCTTAAGATTCAAATCGTTGCTGGCATACTTGGTTTTTTATTTCAATTCAACACATTCACGCTTACAACTCGCCTCACTTTTATGGCCTGAATCTACCGAAGCACATGGATTAGCCAACCTGCGAGGGTTACTCTTTCGGTTACGTGCCGTTTTCCCAGAATCGGAACAACTCTTCCATATTGAGCATACTCAAATAAAGTGGAATGACGCTTACACGTTAGAATTAGATACAGCCAGTTTTGAACAAGAGGTCGCATGTGCCAATAAAGAGGAACATGCCGGAAACCAAACCGAAACCGTTCTTCACCTTGAACGGGCGGTAAAGCTATACGGCGGGGAGTTGCTACCCGACATTTATGATGACTGGGTAATACCTGAGCGTGAGCGCCTCGCTAAAATTTATGTCAGAACAGTTAGAAGGCTGGCGGTATATTATGAACAAATAAGAGATTGCGTGACCGCTATCATGTATGCAGAATTATTACTCAAGCAAAATCTTCTGGATGAAGAAACCTATCGTATGCTTATGCGCTTGCAGGCTGCTTGCGACAAGCATGCAGAGGCAATCAATTATTATCGGCTGTGTGCTGAAACGCTAAGACAAGAATTGGACATTGCGCCGGACCCAGCTACTACTGACCTTTATCAGCAACTTTTAAAACCCGTCTCTATTCCAAAGCAAACCGATGGAGATGAAGAACCAAACCATTGATAGCAGCAGGGCTTGAACAAACTGTTTTATAGAAAAAAACGGTAGGTTTTTGCCTACCGCCTTTCTTTTGTACTTTCTGATAGCTTAAAGCTCTGGAGAGCGGTTTACTACCCGCTCGCGCACGTGCGCTACAAACTCATCCAAAAGCATAGAGCCTAAATCTTGGTTATTACGTAAACGCACCGCCACCGCGCCCTGCTCGGCTTCCTTGTCGCCAACTACCAGCATGTAAGGGATTTTCTGGAGTTGCGCCTTGCGTATTTTCTTCTGCATCGACTCGCGGGCATCATCCAGTTCGACACGCATACCACCGATAGCATTCGGTATATCGGAGTTAAAGAGCGTCTCATAAACCTTGCGAGCGTACTCGTTATGGCGGTCAGCGATGGGGATGACCACCGCTTGCACCGGAGCAAGCCACACAGGGAAAGCGCCCGCGAAATGCTCTATCAGGAAGGCAACAAAGCGTTCATGAGAACCAAGCGGAGCGCGATGAATCACGTACACCGGATGTTCCTTGCCATCCTCGCCCGTATAAACCAACCCGAACCGCTCGGTTGCGAGGAAATCTAACTGATTGGTGGAAATGGCATACTCCGTACCGATAACGCTCTTAATCATAAAGTCAATCTTCGGTCCGTAGAAAGCTGCTTCGCCCTCTGCTTCGATATAGGGCAAACCCGATTCGTCCATTGCTTCCTTGACCACGTTCATGGCTTCAATCCATTTTTCCGGCTCGTTCACATATTTATCCAGTTTGTTCAAGTCCGGTTTGGAGAAGCGCATATAATAATCGTCAATGCCTAACAACTTATAATAACGCGAGTGTAGGTTCATAACCCGCAAAAATTCCTCTTTTGCTTGGTCGAAGCGACAATAGATATGGGCATCGTTCTGCGCCATACCGCGCACCCGCATCAAACCGGAGAGAGCTCCGCTCTGCTCGTAGCGATATACCTGCCCATACTCTGCCAGACGCAACGGCAAATCTCGGTAGCTGTGGGGGCGTGCCAGATAAATCTGGTGGTGGTGAGGACAGTTCATCGGCTTGAGAAAATATTCCTCATCGTCAATAATCATAGGCGCATACATATCTTCGCGGTAGAAAGGCAAGTGACCGGAGCGATAATAGAGTTTGGCTTTGGTAATATTGGGCGTAGAAATGCGGTAGTAACCGTCCCGACGTTCTTCTTCCTTGGACAATCTCTCCAACTCGTCACGCAGTACCGTACCGTTAGGCATCCATAGCGGTAAGCCCGGACCTACCTCATCGGAAATGACGAAAATATCAAGTTCCTGACCTAGCTTGCGATGGTCGCGCTTCTTAGCTTCTTCCAGTTGCCATAAATACTGGTCTAGTTCTTCTTTGGTGGCAAAAGCCGCCCCATACAGGCGTTGCAATTGTTTATTCTTCTCATTTCCGCGCCAATATGCCCCCGCGATGTTCATAAGCTTGAACGCCCCGATTTGTACCGTACTATCCACATGGGGCCCGCGACACAAATCTACGAAATCGCCCGTTTTGTAGAAGGAAACGCTGGTAACACCACCGCTCGCATCCGTATCCACCACATCAGCATCGCCTGTCTCTTTGGCAACGGCGGTGCTGCCCTTTTCCTTGAGCAATTGCAATAGCTCAACCTTATAGGCTTGCCCACGTTTTTCCATTTCCGCAATTGCTTCATCAACAGGCAGTTCTACGCGCTCAAATGGTAGTTTCTTATTTTTCAACTCGCGCATTTTCTGCTCGATTTTGCCCAAATCTTCGGGGGTAAGCTGCACTGGCAAATCCATATCGTAGTAAAAGCCGTTCTTGACCGCCGGTCCTACTCCAAAACGGGCATCGGGCCAGAGTTGCTGTACGGCAGCAGCCATCAAGTGCGCGGCAGAATGGCGCATCTGCATTACTTCAGATTCGGAAAGTTGTTTTTCGTTTTTTTGGCTCATTTTATTGCACCTCGTCTGTGATTGAGCGGGGTAATTTTGCCTATAAAAACAAAAATCCCTTCGCTCTGTTTATCAAAACTGAACGAGGGACGAAAGTTTCAAGATACTTCCGTGGTTCCACCCTGCTTCCGTCTTTGCCCCTAGCAAAGACGCTCTTTTATGCGGTAACGGGCATGTCCGCGCTCTTTAGCATGCGCTTAGCGGAGCGACTCACAGGTGGTTTTCGCCACATTTTCGGATAAGGCAGTTTTCAGCTAATTACTCCCTCTCTCTGAAACCGACTCTATGGTTAATTGTCCTGCTCAACGTTTCTAAATATTTAATTGTGAGGAAAGTATAGCCAGCAGAACAATTGCTGTCAAGTGGATTTTTACCAACATACCAACCCACTTGAGCATAAATTCAACCGCCAAGACCACCTAACGCCGAAATAGAATCTAATTCGCCGAGATACTGTCCCGAAAACAGGCAACAAAAATGATTTGCGGGCAGTTTCGTGGCTGTGCTATACTCCCCTTTGCAACCAAATCAGAGATAGGCAAACCGATAGATTGGGGGAAGTGTAGTTTGGCTAGAAGAGTTGTTGTTACAGGTATGGGCGCAATCACCCCGCTAGGGCTAGATCTCGAAACCACTTGGAACGGGTTGGTAGAGGGCAAAAGCGGTATTGGCTCTATAACTCTGTTCGATGCCTCCGAGCATAAAACCAAAATCGCAGGGGAAGTCAAAAACTTTAACCCCGATAACTACAATATTGACCGCAAAGATGCCCGCAGAATGGATCGATATGCCCTGTTTGCGCTGGCAGCTACCAAACAAGCGCTCGACCATTCAGGCTTGAAAATTGAAGATAACAACCGCAACCGAGTGGGCGTTATCTTGGGAAGCGGTATCGGCGGCATCGGTATTCTGAGCGAGCAATTCAAAGCGCTGCACGAAAAAGGACCAAGCCGTGTTAGCCCATTTTTTATCCCAATGATGATTGCCAATATGGCAAGCGGGATGGTTTCCATTTACTATGGAGCGCGTGGCACTAACTTCTGCGTGGTCTCGGCTTGCTCTACCGGAGCGCATGCTATCGGTGAGGCGGGCGAAATCATCAAGCGGGGCGAAGCGGATGTAATGATAGCGGGTGGCAGCGAAGCTCCTATCGTGCCTATCGCGGTGGCGGGCTTTAACTCTATGACCGCTCTTAGCCGCAACAACGATAATCCACAGAAAGCCAGCCGCCCTTTCGATGCCAAACGCGACGGTTTTGTGATGGCTGAGGGCTCAGGTGTGCTAATTCTGGAAGAACTGGAGCATGCTTTAGAGCGTGGCGCTACTATCTATGGGGAATTGAGCGGATACGGCAGCACTGACGATGCCAGCGATATTGTTCAGCCAGAAGAAACAGGTGAGGGCGCTGCCCGCGCTATGACGTTAGCAATGGAACGAGCCAAGCTCGCCCCTGAACAGATAGATTACATCAACGCACACGGAACTAGCACCCAGCTAAATGAAAAAGCTGAAACCGCCGCCATCAAACGAGCAATGGGTAAGACCGCTTACGAAGTTTCTATCAGTAGCACCAAATCTATGACCGGGCATTTGCTAGGCGCGGCGGGTGCATTTGAAGCGATTGTCTGCCTCAAAGCCATCAACGAGGGAATTATACCCCCAACCATTAACTACGAGTTCCCTGACCCTAATTGCGACCTAGATGTAACTCCCAACGTGGCAAAGAAAAAGCCGATTCACCATGCTATGTCGAATAGCTTTGGCTTTGGCGGACACAATGTCTCTGTGATTCTCAGCAAATTTGAGAATTAGCCAGAAAATAAATTATCCCCTTTCCATTGCGGGAAGGGGATTTTTTTCTAATCTTCCTCAATCTCAATTTTGATAGAGGTATCAGAACTCTCCTGAGTACGGGCGCGGCGAGAACGTTCGAGTTCTTCCTGCGTCCTAATCCGTTCCAACTGGTAATCAATCAACTTACGCCAGCCCAGCAAAAACTCGCGTTGGGAGTTACGAAACAGGCGGCGGGCATCTTCTGGAATAACCTCATCGGTGGCATCACGCACACGGAAAGCAATCTTATCAGAGAAGTCGCGCACCATTTCGGGCATACGCTCAAACCCCCAAAAGCGATAGGTATCGCCACTATCGTAATCATCAAAAACCTGCTCTTTGGGAGAAGAGGCTTTCGGGTTATCTAAATCATCAATATCAATATGTTGGTCGCTCATAATTCACCTAAATATATAATTATTGTTTTACTTTCAAGCGTTGGAACGCCTGCAAATCGGCGATACCATGTTCATTATCATTTATAGCGATAAAAAGTTGTCCCCGCAACTGGTATGCAGTGGCATAGGTAGAACGCAACTCAATCGCCTTGCTAAGCGCGTCAATCGCTTCCATTATCATGCTTTGGTTCTTGTACGCAAGACCTAGATTAAAATAACCATCGGCATCATTGGGTTTCAGTTTAACATACTCGACAAATTCCTGTGCAGCAAGATGGTAGTTCTCGCGAGAGGTATAAGCCACGCCCAGATTGTAATGCGCGTCAGCTTTCTGCTCAACACTTGGCTCTGATGATAGCACAGCCTGAAACTGTTCGATGGAAAGCTCAACCCTACCTGCGAGCGCGTAGGCAGAAGCCAGCAATTCGCGAATACGCAGGTCATTGGGTGAATAGGTAAGAGCGGTTTCGTACTGAGCAATAGCCAATTCAGCTTCAGCCTGTCGCTGATAAATCTGACCAAGCGCCAACAAAGCTTCTACTGCATCTGGTTTGATGCGAATAGCATTATTGAGAGTATTAACTGCTTCCTGAGTTTGTCCCATTTGCAGGTAAACCCTGCCCAGAAAAATATAGGCGCTGTAATCGTGCGGGCGAATCCGCACCACTTCAGTAAATTGAAGAACCGCATCCTGAATCTGCTTGCGACCGAGATAAATCATCGCCAGATTAAAACGAGCATCCGCCGAATCAGGGTCAATTCGGAAAGCGTTGATATAACAGGACATTGCCTGAGACTCGTCTTTGGAGCGGCGATAAGCGTTGCCAAGCCAAAATTGAAGGCGAGCGCTGCGCGGGTTGCGAGCGGCGGCGTTCTTGATAATATCGAAAGCATTTTTCTCGTCACCCAACTCCAAATAGAGGCGGCTCAGGCGGTTATAAACCTCTTCGGGCGCGTTAGGCAACTTCATTACATTCTGATAGATGGTAAAAGCCTGATTGAGCAAATTGGTTTCCTGATAAACCACGCCCATATACAGCATCGCTTCAGCGTTATCCGGCTCCAATTGCAAAGCTTTCTGAAAAGCTTCACGGGCTTCCGCGAATTGCTGGTTGCCAAGATTGCCGATACCCTGATTAATATAGTCCTGAGCGGTAGCAGGCGATAAGGCGGCGCGGGCGCGAGTGGCTTCCTTGAACTCTTCTTTGGCTAATTCAACCTGACCACGTTGTTGGTAAATTTCACCCTGCGCGTAGTGCGCCAATGCGTAGAAGGGGTCACGCTCGGTACGACTCTGGCGCACCGCTTCCTTGAGCGAGAGTACCGCACTTTCGAGGTCTTGCTGTTCGCGCAGTAACAAACCCAGCATGTAATGCGCTTCCACCAGTGTATGGTCAATACGAAGGGCTTCCTGTAATTCTGCAGAAGCCTGATGATAGCATTTTTCAGATTCATACAAATCAGATTGCGCCTGATGTAGCCGAATGCGCCCCAAATCTACTCTGGCGCGAGCATAATCTGGTTTAAGCCGTAACGCATCGCCAATGCGAGTAATGGCTTCTTCATAAAGTAGGTGATTATCTGAATTATCTTGTTTGGGAGAGGGCAATGCCTTATTATCGGCGCGATTCTGCTCAGATAACTGCAATTCCTTAAAATAAGATATACCCAACCCTCGAAAGGCAACAGCATAGCGCGGGTTAATCTTGATGGCATTTCCTAACTCCCGGCGGCACTTGCCGAAATCACCCTTTTCTAGATAAGCCATACCGAGGTTATAACGAGCTATCGCCAGTTCAGGATTATCTCGTACCACCCCAATAAAACTTTTTACCGAAAAATCGAGCTTACCCTGTAACGCCAGCGCTACCCCCATATTTACGCGAGCTTCAAATAACTGGCTATCGAGCGCCCATGCTTCCTGATAACAGCGCAAGGCTTTCTCAAGTTGATTGCAATAGTAATAAGCGTTCCCCAGAAAAAAATAGATAATGGCGCGTGCCACCGGATTTTCATAACGCGGATAAACTTCGCTCATTATATTGGCAATAAGCGCCAAACTAAATTCATTACGCGCCTGCTCGAATTTACGCAAACCGTAAGCGCCCAACCCGGATACAAAAGCATTGAAAGATGCGCTATGATGTGCCGAGTGTAGCCCCAGTTCAAAGCTGGATAAACACATTATCTGCATATCACCTGCGGGAGGAGGCGCGTCTTCCAGCGAAGCCAATATTTCAAAGACAGGCACAAACTCACGCCGAGTATGGTAAGTGTTCCAACCCCAGATAACCACATGCGCCCGGTTCAGTTCAGCATGTTGCTTAGCAGTAACGGAATCATCAGCGTAAGCGGTCTTGAAAATCGCCAAATCGTCCACGCCTGACTGACTAATTGCCCGCCCGATTCCTTCCACCAGAAAAGCCGAAATTTGACGCGCCCCGCTCACATGCATCCAGCGGTCTAAATAATCAGGGCGGATAAATTTCTGGCGCGTCTTGCCTTCCTGTTGTGGTTCTCCTATTTCGTTAGTGGCAACCAAGCTTGAAGTAGTGCTAACCCCGCTAACAAAGCGAGTAACGGCAGCAGCAGATTGGGTAGTATTGCGATTCGGACGAGTTGCCAGCGCAGTAGAAGCGGTTGTGTTCAAGCCGTTCCGGGCAAAACTCTCAGGCAAAGCCGCAGATTGTTTTTCACCCTGCAACGCCGCTACAGGCTGCGCTCGGCGTTTCTGTCGCAAGTTATCGAGAAAGTGACTTCCATGCAAACTTTCTTCAAAAGGTAATGATTCATCCTCAAAATGAACAGGCTCGGAAAAGCGTCCAAACGGCAAACGCCGGATTCGCTCAGGTCGCAATATGCCAATATAGCCGCCATCCGGTTCTGTTTCTTGACTAAATTCCGCCAGCGCAATAATGAATTTTCCGATGGGCAACTTGGGAGGTGGTAGGTTCAAGACCAGCCAAACCATCAATACAACCGCCGCAATAAAAGTCCTGAATAGAAAGAAAGCCGGATTGCGGGGAAAATTAACCCAGTTGAAGATGTCGCTAAACGCAATAGTAAGAGCCAGCGCCATTACCAAAGTGGCAACTAAGGCAAAGCCTTTTCGTTTTGTTAATTGGTATAACTGCATTTTATCGCGTGAACCTGCTTACCAAAAAATTTTACTACTGTTGAGGTATAACTTAAATTGCCGCATGCCATAGCGAAGCAATACGCTTAATATTGCTCCAGCACCTCCATATCAACGGCTGGAATCATTAGCCTTCTACCGCCACCCACCTCCACTTCTACCATCCGGTCAAGCGCGTTAGCTCCCACATAACGACGCTGTGGTAGATTGATAACCCGCCCTAATACACCCAGATAAGTCGGATTGGTAAGCCTAACCAGCGAATTAACATGGGGCAATTGTGCTTCAAGGCTTATATCGGTGGATGGGTGCGTATATTCTGAGCCTACCACTGCGATTATTTCAGGGCGTTGCCAACCACGCCGCAAGCGCGTTATGCCATTTATCGAAATCTGCAAACCGTTTTGCTCGGAAAGCATATCAAATACCCGGTTCGCCATAGGACGTTGCCCGAATCCTTCGGTCAATATCAGCGTAAAGGGGCAATCAAGGGGATTGAGTTCGGCGGGAAACCGCCAATTATTTTGTCCCACCTGATAAAAAGATTCGCGTTTGCGATAATCCAAAAATTTGGTCATTTCTTCTTCGCGCATGCTTCCGGCAATGACACCCTTTACCCGAAACTCTACCGCCTTACGTAAAACCTCAGCCGTAACCACCGCCCCTGCCAACAAAATAAAATAGGTGCTACGGGAGTCTATACTTTCAGGACTCACCGAATGGGTTGGGTCGGCTACCATGCTCCGCAATACACCGTGAACCTCACCGCCGAAACCAACCGCCCCTCGCAGGTAATTTGCCCTAGTTTCTATCTTTACTCCATAACCCGGCACAGTCTCGGAAACTATTCCTCGTACAAATGCTTCCAATACCAAAGGTGTGGGCGAAGGAGTCAGGCTTAAATAGCCAGTTGCCTCATCATACGCGCTCAGAGTAGCGGCGAAAGGCGCACGAAACTGCATGCCTCTGAACCCTTTTTTCTGGGCAATAATCTCTCCATCAGAAAGGCGATCGCTCACCTTTTTGAGCAATAGCTTGTTTACTTCCTTAGGAGGCATACCAAAATACTCACTAAGATTGAATAATCTAGGGCGACCCGGCAAGAGAGTGCGTGCTACAGGCGTATCATTATCTACCCGTTGACCAGCGGCAACAACTACCTCTCCCACAAGCGGCAAGTAGCGTTCCACCATTATAGGAATATTCCACGCCAACGTTGGATAAGGGCGAAACGCCGGAACGGGGATTGATTGTTGGAAACGCATATTAACGCTCATAAGTCCCACTATCTTTTCTTCTTGCCTTTTCCGGTCAATTCTTTTCGCAATAGCTCTTCAGGAGTTAACTCCGAAAGGGAAGTCGGTTCCACAGTTTTCTTTTTGGCTGGCTTGAAAGTTTTTTGCGGTTTTGTCTTCGCAATCGGCTTTGGTGTAGGCGCGACTTTCACTGGCTCTTTTTCAGGAAGTGCTTTTAGTTCAGCCACAGGCTGAGAAGGTGGAGCTTTGCTGTTGTTCAAAGCCTGCAACGAATAACCACCCTGATTATCCTGCTCGGCTCTCTGAAGAGCATTGCGGTAAGCGCTATACCAGTGGGCAACTAATTCTTGCCGCTCATCCGAGTTAGAAGGAAAATGTAAAGGGCGACCACGCGCATCAATAACCAACCCCACCGAACCGCCGTTAATAAATTCTTGGCTACGTATCGGCACACCTGCTGCGGCGCTACCGATTCTGAAACCGGGTGCAGGTATAATCTCAAGGGTTGCTTCTTCATCGGAATAAAACGGAATAATTTCTATATCCCCGTATTTCACTTTCAATTGGCGAGTACGCCCGGAACGAGTATGCAAGCTTACAGTTACAGCAAGGCTACCCGGTGAGGCATGCCCCAACGGTACAACCACCGAACCAAGTCGGTTAAGGCAATCATATTGGAACAGATAAGCCGCTGCATTAGGATTGTAAGTTGCCAGCGTACCGGCAGTTGACATTAGCATTGTGGTATCTAGTTCTATATCAAGCAAACCCGTACCATCACTGCCGGCAGGCTCAAAAGCATCCAGCAGCATCAATACCGCATGCCAAGGAGTAACATTTACCAGAGGACCGCCCACCCCGATAATCCGGTTATAATCCAGCCCTTTGGAACTCTGCTTGGATAGCATTATATAGTTACAACGCAAAGCCTCACGAGCAAATGCGGCTTCGATATAACGCTCTCGTTCATCTGCTGGAATAGAATTTGGGCGCAGGGTTTTGTTCAAGGCGTAATGGATTACCTCATCTTCGGTAATGTTAAAAGGAATCCATCTTAGTATCCTTACTACCCCTGTCTGTGCCAATACATTACTCAGCCCATAGCTCAAGCCAAAATCGCCCTGCACCATCGAGTTAAATTCCCCAGCGGTGGCATAAAACAGAGAAGTGTTATTCCCGCCAATATCGGCGGTCAAAACCTTATTTCCCGCAATCTGGTGCGCTAAATAGCGAGTCATCAAGCCAACTGCGCGGCAAGTTGTATTTACCTGTCCGCTCGATAATTGGGCAAGTTTCTGATAACCCGGCAAGCCCGGCAAGAGCCTTTCCTGATAGAGTAAGGAAAGTTGGTTCTGGAGCGGTTCAAGATTCTCCCGGTCATAGGAGGGTTTGATATTATCTACGAGAAAGGACTCCAATTGCCCTGACATTTTTCCCATCAGAGCATCATGCGCTTTTGAATTACCTGCAAATATAAGGGTTGGTGCTTTATGATCTACTCCGGTTGCCATTGCCAGAACCGCTTCTTGACGATTAGCTTCAAGCACCACATCGAGCAAAGCCAGCAACGGTTGATAAGAAGAACTATCAACGCCACCGCTCATTACAATAAAGTTAGGGCTTAGTCTCCTCAACTTAGCGATTTGCCGCTCACGCCAATGTCGCAAGGTGCGGTCACCTGCTAGGCTTATGCCTTTTTGTTTCTTCTTTGTACGCTTGCTGGCTAAAGCCTCTTGCCCACTACCAAAAATAGGCGGTCTGGAAGTAGAACCTTTAAAAGGGTTAAATTCGGCTTCAGGGTTATCAAAATCAATCTCGACAGTAGTAAAACCGGTTGCAGAGTCAAAGTCATCACCGTAATCATCAAGGCTGATAGTATCCAAAACGGTGGTATAAGTGGAATGGCTACCACGCGCAGCAGCCGCAGCCGATTCATTCTTTACCAAACCGGCGGCAACTAACCGCAAAGGTTCGGCAGCGCTACTACTTGCCAAGAAAGCATCTACTCCGGTTCGGTCATCTTCTTGTGGTATCAGGATACGACCGTCAGAAATAAGCTTTCGACCAGTGCTGGCTTCAATCGAAGCGATAGCGTTCATGACTCCGACAGTCACATCCATAAAGGGGGCTTCGGAAGTGCTAGGCGCTTCACCGCGAGCTATAAAGCGATAAGCATTATCGACGATTTCTATCAAAACTACGCGGGTTACATTGCTGCCGCAATCCGCTACCAACGCCGACTCTAATTGCCCAACCAACATTTGACGACTGGAAAACACCGGGTCAGCCTCCTAATTTGATAAGAAACATCAGCCGATCTAGCAAAGCCGCAAAATAAGTCAAGAATACTGACCCAAAAATTGCGCCAAATGTTAGCATTAAAGACCAGCGCCCCAACAAACGCACTATCACCCCTGCTTGTGCCGTGCCGCTTTCTTCAGGGTTCTTACGTATGGTAAACTGGAAATAAGCCAGTGAAAGTAGCACCCCTGCTACCAGCACAATATTGCCGAGAATGTCCCAGCTATTCGACCCGGCGCTCCCACGCAGATTAACAATGGTTTGCCCGACCTGCGGAACTAACGTGCCGAATACCGCACCCGACAACGCTAACGCAGAAACCGTACCTATTACCATCGCCATAATTATATTGTGGAGAGAACGAGTGGCGCGTCCTACTCTAACCAACAGAAGCGCTCCCAGAACCAAAGGAATCGCAAAGGTTAAAACGGTGGCTAAAGTGGGTGAACCTCCGGAGGTTTCCTGCCGGACGGCATCAAAAGCCGGAATAATAATTCCAAATATTATCTGTAGCACAGCCCAACCGAGGCTAACCCCAACCAACAGGTATTCGGCAATCCGAAACAGCACATTATCGCTTACCAGATAGCTATATACCATCAGTGTCAGTACCACCGCGATACCTGTTCCCAAGCTTGACCAATCCATCAGGCAGACCCCCGTCGTTTCCTTAACTCAGCCGATAAGTAAACCACGTTCACTACAATAATTATCAGTACCAAACCCAACGACGCAAAAGTTTGTGCATTAAGGCGTTGGAGCAAATTCACATTGCGATCTGAAGAAATATTACGGTCAAGCAGTAATTGCTGGTATTGCGCCGCGCCGCTCAATCCGGTAAGCAAAGCTTGAGGTCGGGTAAACTTGCCGAAGCTTCCCGCTTCTGCGGCTGGTGGTCCAAACACATAGGGCTGCGCGAAAGGTTGGACTGCCGAGGGAGTTACCAATAACAAGCGGGCATTTGGCTGAATACTTAATTGCTCGACCCATGAACGTACACTGCCTTCATTACCAGCCAACACAATTATCATGTCAAAGTCCTGCAAACCGTTAATTCCCTGCATCACCGGGTAACTGGATGCCTGTGCGCCTTTTTTGTAATCGGGCAGAGCGCCGATATTAGAGAAAAGGCTTCGCAAGGCGGCTTCATTACCAGAACGGTAGCCTAGATTCAAATATCCGGTGCCATATTCGTAAAGACGAGTAGCGCTGTTACCGTACTCAGGGCGGGTAGCAAGTTCGTTGAGAATTTGGCTGGCAAGGGCAGGTCCTTGCGGATTCAGGCTAACCGTCACAATACGCGAACGCTTCGCCATAACATGCTGGGTCACACTCTGCGATAGGCTTCGCATTTCACCGTTTACTTCAGCATCCCAATCATAAGCCAGTAACACTTTCTGGTTTGATTGCAGACTTTCAACCGCAGTAAAAAAATTAAGGGTATTAGGCTGAATATTAATTGAGGCATCTTTTATCGGCGTTAACAGGATACCAAGCAGAGCCGCCAGCAACAGCGCCATAAAAGCGGCGTATCGTAACAAAGTAGCCCGGCTAATAAGCGGTTTTTTCTGCTCTTTTTTATCCTCAACCACTATTTTATGAGACGAGGATAACAAAGTATTAAGCACATCTGCACCCACCAGAATTACAGGTATGGTCACTACAGGAAGGTTATCGGCTAGTTTAACCGAGTCAGAAAGTAAATCCGGTTCTTCAGTTACAGTCGGACCAACAGTGCGTAACCATGATGGCAATTGTCCCGGCACAAATTCTGTCAGGCTTGGCTGGCTGATTGCTTGAGCAGGCTCAGGAACAACAGGTTCGGATTGTTGTGCCAACCATAAAGGCACATCAAGATCACCGAGAAAGTTCTGACCTTCTATTTCAAGAGACAGTGGTGATGCAACTTCCATCTGTGGCATCTGCAAATTTGGCTGGAGAGTACCAACATCCTCTATTTGGATGATACCCTTAAGGTCTGCCGTATCATCTTTTAACCAATCCGGTATTTCAGAGAGCGGCATGGGTATTTCAGGCGCAGGTTCGGGCTTCTTTTCGGCGTTAAGCCATTCCGGGACTGTTACGGGCAGTGGCTCATCATCACCCAACAGCGCAATTTCGCGCAATAGTGCGCCTATCTGCGACTCTTGAGCAACCGGTTTCGCCACATCGGTATCCGGAGAAGTGGGCGCGGCGAGTGTTTCGGTTTTATCCTTTAACCATTCCGGTATATTTTCAAGCTGCGCATCCAGAGCATAAGACCCTACCTGTGAATAGGTTTTAGGGGCTTCTTCCGCCTTACGAGTTGGAGCAGTACCTTGCATCATAGATTTGAGCCAGTCAGGGGGTTCTTCTTCACCTGCCTGACCTTGCGGATATTCAAACTCACCTAGCCATTCCGGGATTTCAGCGCTAGAAGTACCCGGCGCATCCACAACTGTATGAGATGACTCGCTAACTTCCGGTTCTGTATCCACAAAATTGGCAAGGTCAAACGGTTCGAGTGTATCTTCGGTTTGTTCGCGCGGAGCGTCAATCGGCGCAGGAACGCTTTCAGAAACGGGCGGTTGTAACCACTCCGGCACTTCCTCAACAGGCTTAGCGGTGGTTTCTAGGTCAACCTCACCCAACCACTGCGGAAACGCTTCGGTGGGTACAGCGGCAATGGGTTTTTCTATGGATAGTTCTTCTTTTAAACCTTTTAGCCAATCCGGTATATTCTCTTCTTCCTGCGCTTGATTCTCAGATTGGACTCCGGTTGTAAGCCAATCTGGAACGGCTTCTGCAACAGTAGTAGAATCAGGAGATGAAATTTCACCTAGCCAATCCGGTATAGCTTCTTCTTCCTGCACTTGCTTTTCAGCTTGGACTCCGGTTGTAAGCCAATCTGGAACAGCACCGGGTGTAGGTGTAACAGGCTCATCGCCAATTTCGGCTTTCAACCATGCGGGCAGTTCATCAGGTATTTCTTGAGATTCAGTTGATGTTATCTCACTATTCAACCATTCCGGCATATCAAGAGAGGCTACTTGCTCAATCAGATTTTCCTCAGACGAGGTTTCTTGCGGCAAATCTACAGAGCTATCCGAGATTTGCTGTAAAGCCAAATCAGCAAGACTAAATTCTTCGATTGGATGCGCCTGCGACTCAACTAACGGAGGATTAGCTATATCCTCCGAAGATTTTACCTCTTGTAGTAACATCTCAGGACTGGTTAATTCATTAGTCTGGCGCAACAATTCACGCATTGAAAGTGGTCTTGTTTCATCAGAGGATTGTACTGAACCAGCTTCTTCCTCTGTCCATTTAGGCTTATCTGCCTCAAATTCGTCTGTAGGAATAAACTTTGAGGACTCAATTTGCTGTTCAACAGCAAGAGTGAAAGGCGCAAGCGTTATTTCCGATTTTGAAGTGGTAGGCGGTGTGTAATTTGGAAGCTCTAGACCTCTAAGCCATGGAGCAACACCTTCACCCCAAGGCGCGACAGGCTGAGTCGGAGCAGTTTCCCTTGATGTAGCAACGTCACTCTCTTCAACACTTTCTTCGATGAACAATTCTTCCAGCGGAGGTAGCGATGCTGAGTCTACTAACTCTGAAGTTCCACTTTTCCTCACTACGCCAACCACATTATTATTGCTCAAATCGGGAAGCTCTTCAAGCTCAAATGTGTCAAAACCAAGTAATTTTCTGGCGAGAGATTTGGGGTCGCTTTCTTCAAAAGCCTCCTCCAGAGCCTTTTCAAGTTCAACATCACCGAAACCACCCGGTTTTCCGATTGAAGAGTCTTGTTCGGCTTGATTACGCTTGAGCCATTCCGGCACATCTCTTGAAGGGCGAGGCTGTCTTTCGGTCGGAGAGAACAAACCTTCCGGTGGTTCTACCAGTTCATCAGTTTGGTGCGGGAAAGGAACAAAAACCGGCTGATCTCGCAAGCGGCTTGAAGTGCGATTTTCCTGCTTTTCCGAGGAAGGGGAAGTAAGGTCGCGCAACCATGTAGGCATACCATTATCCAAATCTTCGGTAGCAGGCTTGCTGAAGCGGCTATCAGTATCTAGCCCTCTTTCAGCCGGAGATAATTCAAAGGGCGCGACTTCCGAAGAATTAAAATTTCCGGTTTCTTCGAGCGAAAACACATCAAGTGCAGGATTTTGCTCTACACTTGAACTGTGAAATACTGATTCGCCGGGAGGTTGTGCCATAGATAACCAATCTGGTAATTCACCAGTCTGCGGCAAGTTCGAGCGACGAAGCGATGGGGCTGCAATCGGACGTTCTTCCGGCGGAATTTCCTCAATCGGCAAGCGTAATTCCTCGGCAAGTAGCCCAAAGTCTTCCGGCGCAAAAGCGGGTAACTCCAAATTAAGTTCTTCCAGCGCACCAGATTCCTCATCATCCGGTGAAAAATCAGTGGGTTTGGGTAAATCGCTCCGCAAAGCACTGAAAGAATCAAAAGACTCAGTATGGGAGGAGTCGTTTCCTTTTTCTTGGCGTTTTTTAGCAGCGGCTTCGGCAAAGCGAGAGAGCTTACGGTTAGAAGTGGGAGTCTCCTGTCCGAACTGTTGCAAGTTTATCCGCCCCCCAAGCGTAGGTGTTTCCTGATTCCCTACCTGATTTTCATCTTTCTTTGCTTTTATATGTGAACGTGGCGTACCACAATTCTGGCACAGGATAGCATTAGGCGAATTTAGTTGCCCACACTCTTGGCATTTATTAACCTGTTCAGCCCGGTCAGACATAAAGTTACCCGAATCCCGTTTACAACTTTATAAAACGTCTTTTGGCAAATTTTCAGCCCAGATAACGGTTATCCACTCCTAAAATATAACGCAAACTGGTTGCAATCGCTCCTAAAGCCGCACCAATTAGCACGCCGCGCAATACTCCCATAACCGGATAATTCTGGAACCAGTGTGCAAGGTCGCTCAAACCACCGAATGGTTGTAGCGCAACTTGCCCTAACAATACAATCAATGCACCCACCAACATTAAAGTTGACTCTACTGTTCCTATTCTTAAAGCTTTTATCGCTGCTGAAACCATCAGGAACGCCAGAAGAGAAAACAAAGTGGTCGAAAGCGGTTGATAAATATATTGGTATATCCAGTTTGTAACATCATCTTGCAGGTTTGTGACTCGCCCGATTATACCACCAACAAGCACACCACCCGCACTCAAAAGCAATATCAGGCTGTAAACGTAGCCCGATTCGCGCTTTAGCGCTCGCCCGAAATGGACTCGTACCACGTTGCCCAAGCCTACCAGCACGGCAAACGCCATAATAATAGAAGCCCAAAGCCCCAACAGCGAGGCAAAACCCTCTACTACATTATTGGTAAAAAAATCTATTAAAACCAGAGCCGCGCTCAGGTAAATAATGATTATTGGTATATATAATCCGGGTTTACGCATAAGCTATTACCGTAAAAATAAATCGCCAACATTGAATCCGAGAGTTGCCGCCACTACACCCCCCAGAATGCCGATAATTATCAATATTCGAAATACATCCTGCACTTGAAGCGAGGCTAACTGAGACGGTTTACGGCTGAGATAGGCAGGAGCAGCATATACTTCTTCGCCCAGCAGCGTATTTTCAAAACCGGCGCTGGCAATTGCCAAAGGCATTGCTTGTGTGTTGGTAGTACCCACCACCTGCGGGAGGTCGAGCCGATTTGCCATATCACCCAACAACAGATACTCAGGACCAATCCGCCCGATTAGAGCGGTCCCGCTAATGTTTGGCTCTGCGATTATCGAAACAAGCCCTGCCGCATAAGCAGCATTTTGTTGCTGTGTAATAAAGAGGGTTTGCTCAGGTTTATAATCCTGAAGGCGACCAGACTGAACATATTCGGCATCAGAGGTAGCATCTGCCATCAAATAGGTAATCGCATCGTTAGTGGTGGTGATTACGCTACCTTTACTTCGTGCTGCCACCTGTTGGACTGAGGATAAAGAGCTGATTCCACTAAGGGTTTCAGCAGTACCGGCTTCACCTTCCAATCCGCCATTCCCAACCGAAAAATGCACTTTTGAGCCTGTTTCAACCGTTCGCTGAACCATTAGACGCAACCGATTCAAGCCGGGTAAAGGGCGTAAATTAACAGCGCGTTTTCGTTCCAGTTGCGCCCAGCTATAGAAATACAGTAGCACAAACGCCAGAATAATAACTATGGAAATCAGCGTACCACTGGATAAGTCTGCCATTATTTCTTACCTCTTTGTTGCCTACGCTCTTGCGCCAACCGTTCCAGCTTACAAACCAGCCGATCAAGGTTGGAGCGTTTTTCCAGCAATTTACTCCAGCATCCGGTCGGGTCGTTCAAACCGAAAGCGGTACGGGTAAACGGCTGCATCGCCAGTAAAAACTGGCTTCCGAAAAAACTTAAAGGACGATTTGTGGCGAAAAACAGTCGCGCCGCCGAGTTCAACCCAGAACGGTGAAACCAATTTGCCATTTTATCCAGTTCAAATTCTTCATCAAAAGGTTGTGATTGAGTCTCGCCCTTCGCTGCGAGAGCGGTACAACTATCAGGTAACGAAACGGGTTCGTTGTTGCGAAATTGATTTACCAAATGAGCCGGTAAACGCACCATTAGCCCACCTGCCTGACTGGCATGGCGGGCTTGAGATTCGCTTATTGCGCCCAGTTCAAGGAGTCGCTGCGCTTGCGCGGGGGTAGCCTGTATATTGACATAGCTTTCCCCAATATTTTCGCTATTTCTCATTACGCAGTTGCGACCGGCTTAAGTTACCTCAAACCCGAAATAAAATTCAATAAATATTTGTTATGTTAATACGTCTCAGCCCTATGATACCATATTTTAAGGCTTTGTAAATGGTTAATGCCTAATAAATAATTGGAAAGCGCTCTTCAAGGGTAGTACGCAATTTCTCAAGCAAGGCTGAGTCGGAAGGAAA
Source organism: Candidatus Chlorohelix sp. (assembly GCF_037138995.1). NCBI lineage: Bacteria > Bacillati > Chloroflexota > Chloroflexia > Candidatus Chloroheliales > Candidatus Chloroheliaceae > Candidatus Chlorohelix > Candidatus Chlorohelix sp. The sequence goes on from NZ_JBAXHI010000001.1 coordinate 168,687, forward strand.
TGGAAGATAGAGGGCGCGAAACACAGCGGCGCGTGATTCAAGCGGAATTATCCAGAAACCTTGAGCAGTTTCGCGGCATCCGCCGAAATCCAACCATTTATAATGACGGCTGAATAACTTGAAACCGCGTTGGATAGTTATGCCATCGGCATTTATCCGGTAATAACTTGGAGTAAAAAAGGGGAGTAAAGTAAATAAAAGAGCTAATGCCAGCGCACCTGCCACCATTAGGGGCAGACTAATCACCAGCGCCAGCCATATTACTGTCAATAATGCTAATAATATAGCAGAGCGCAGCCCACCACCGCGCTCCACCATAAGCCACTTACGCCATTCCAGCTTTTAACGCCTTGCTCGTTTGCGCCAAAGTATATAGGCTGACCACAAGCCGGAAATAGCTAACGAGAGTGTGCCACTGCCAACCAATAACAAACCCCACCAACGCGGAAAGACTGAATTAGTAGAGCCTGTGGCAGGAGCTTTACCCGGTACTGCGGGTTGCGGTTGTAATTGAGTCCGACTCTGCCCGGTCTGGCTGCTGATAGCCCCAGCATAACCTTCGTAGCGACTGCCAGTGACTGCATCAATTACTTCGGCGAAAACATCCTGCGATAACAAGCTGCCTACAGTACCGGCGGAGGCGGGAGGCGCTTCCACAGTCAGGCTGAGTACCGCAGAACGACCGGACGGCACATCGTAACCGCTCCAAATCACACGTTTGCCGTTATCTTCAGTGCGGGTTGAGCCAACATCTGATGAAGCCGATACCACCGACACGCCATTAGCAAGAGGGATTTCCACAGTGTTTTGCACATTTATGGTGTTCTGGAGACCGTTATGCAACGTGAAAGTTAACACATAGCGGTTGCCTTTTCCAGAGGCGATTGGCGGCAACTCGGCAGCGCGGCACACTACCAAATCTATCCGTCCTTGTATTGGGCTGGTCGGCGCACAATTGCTACCAGCTCCGGTACTTTCGGTAGTTGAAGGAACTGTAGTGGTGGGCGGAACGGTAGCGGTAGGAGGAGCAGTAGTGGTCGGTGGAGTAGTAGTAACAGGCGTATTAGTAACCGGACGAGGTATCAGATTAAAATTAACGTATGAGATTGCACCCCCGCTCACCGATACCTTCACTGTATCCAGCCCATTATCGGTCACATACAGAGTTCTGTCATAATCAACCCCAATCGTATGGTTGCCGGGTTTTATATCACCATAGCCATAATTGCCCCACGCATCAACATATTGTTGTTGCCTTCCGTCCAGAGTAACTTTTCCGTTAGGACCGGGATAAGGCTTGCCCTGCAAGGTAATTTTTCCAACGATGGTCCCCAACGTAAAGCCTTGTCCCGATAGAGAAATGGGATAAATAAGTCGTGCTGCAGTGCCGTAAGCAACTTCCAGAGTAGCGTTGTAATTCGCAATGTTAGTGGGACTAAAACTAACATTATATGTACAGCTTGCATTTGGGGCTAACCCTCCACTGCAAGTGGTACCTGTAACGCTGAAAGCAGAGCCTCCGGGTACAATGCTATACCCGGTAATGTTGATAGTATTTGGGTTAGTATTACTAAAAGTCACTACACTGTTAGCAGTAGTACCAACATTTACCGAACCAAAATTCCCGCCAGATGCAGTTTGAGAAACTGGCGCAGCCTCAACCCCGATAGCAGGCGCTAAACTTACTAATAATAATAACACCCAAAGAATACGCCCTAAGCGAGCCGGATTAAGACCGACTCTGCGTAGCTTTGAGGCAACACTTTTTTGCTGATTCCGCTTTAATCTGAACATGCCTTTTCTCCTGTAAAGCCAACAACTAGAGGTTAATTTGCAAATTTTATATTGTTGAACCGTAGGATTTTAGTTTATTGAAGATAATACTAACTAATCATAACAAAGATAGTAGTATAGTCAATAACAATAAACGCAAGGGAGCGGGAATTTTACGAGACAGATTATTTTTTATTGTTAGCTTCGGCGCTATCTATAACAATTGTTACAGGTCCATCGTTTTCTATCGCAACCAGCATTTCTGCGCCAAAACGCCCGGTTTCTACTTTTAATCCGGTTTCCCTTATTTTATTGACGAAGTAATGCACCAGCGGTTCCGCTACATCCGGCAATGCGGCATTTAGGAAGCTGGGTCTTCTGCCTTTACGGGTATCGGCATAGAGCGTAAACTGGGATACCACCAGCAATTCGCCGCGAGGCACAAGGTCAAGCGCGGATAGATTCATTTTACCATCATTATCTTCAAATATACGTAGGTTGGAAATTTTGTTGGAGAGGTAATCGGCATCGGCTTGGACATCGCCATGTGTTACTCCTACCAGCACAACGAAGCCTTTGCCGCATTGCCCTACCACTTCGTTTTCCACCGTAACCTGACCCCGCCGCACCCGCTGAATAATCGCTTTCATTCTGAGAAGTCTCTTTCCTTTATCACAAACGAAAAGCGACGTTACCGCCGCCCTGCGTCAAAAAAATCAAAGGGTTTTCCGAAATTACCGCTTGTGCAATAGCGCTACTGCCTGCCCTTCCATACCTTCCATGCGCCCGACAAAACCAAGTTCTTCGGTAGTGGTGGCTTTAACATTAATGAGGGTAGCTTCAATTTGCAAAACCTGTGCCAGCGCCTCGCGCATAGCCGGAATATAGGAAGCTAGTTTTGGACGTTGTGCCGCTACCGTTGCGTCAATATTCAAGATTTGCCAGTTGCGTTCGTAGATAAGATTACGGACATGCTCCAGCATTTTAAGGCTGGAAATATCCTTGTAAATTGGGTCGGTAGGCGGAAAGTACCGCCCGATGTCGCCCAAACCAGCAGCGCCTAGCAGCGCGTTGATTATCACATGGGTTAGCACATCGGCATCGCTATGCCCATCCAGCCCAAGCTCAAAAGGCACTTCCACGCCACCTAGAATCAGTTTTCTACCCTTTGCCAGACGGTGTACGTCAAAGCCCTGTCCTATCCTAATTTCGGGAAGAGTTTTGCTAACCGCCGTTTCTATTACAGCCGTAGTCTCTGGTTTTTGCTCCTGCGATTCTAGCGTGAAAAGCTGTCGTGCAATAACCAAATCTTCAGGGGTAGTTACTTTAAAGTTGTTATAGCTGGCACGATAAACCTTTACAGGCTGCCCCATCAATTCAAGCAGCATCGCATCGTCTGTAACATCAAGGTTGCGTGTAATTGCTTGGCGGTGCGCTTCACAGATTGCAGAGTAGCTAAAAATCTGGGGAGTCTGGATTGCCCACAGAAGGTCGCGGGCAGGCGTACTCTCCACCAAACCATTCTCGTCCACCAGTTTGATAGTATCCTTAACGGGAACAGCCGCTACTGCTGCGCCATGTTCCTGCGCTGCTGCCAAGCCATCCATAAGTATTTGCGGGGTAATGAAAGGGCGTGCGCCATCATGAATCATCACCCAACCGGGCGGGTTAGCTTCAAAAGCCTGTAAACCTGCCCAGACCGAATCTTGGCGACGCGACCCACCCGGTACAATCCTTTTCAGCTTTTGCAAGCCCATTTCGTAAGCCAGAGCGCGTCCACGCATCAGGTTATCTTCATTTAGCACTATCACATATTCGGAAATTAGCGGTGAGGCTTCAAAAACCTCAACGGTGTGAAATAACAGTGGGCGACCTTCCATCAGTGCAAATTGCTTGTCCAGACCAGCCATGCGCGTACTGCGCCCCGCTGCTACTATTACAGCCACAACCTTGTTTGAATTATTATTTTGTGTCATTATTCATAGCCAGAGTTACGCACTTGTGCGAATATCATACGTCCTGCTACGGTTTGCAGCACGCGGGTAACAGTAATAGTAACTTCTTGGTTCATATAACGCCTGCCGTTTTCAACCACTATCATCGTGCCGTCATCAAGGTAACTCAAGCCCTGACCCATTTCCTTGCCTTCCTGAGTTATCCGTACTATTAACTCTTCACCGGGCAACACCACGGGTCGGACTGCCTGAGCCAATTCGTTGACATTCAAAACCTTAACACCTTGTAATTCCGCCACCCGGTTAAGGTTATAATCGTTGGTAATAACGGGAAAATGGTTAGTCTTGGCAATTTTTACCAGTTTGCCATCTACCTCGTTTACATCGGGCGTATCAATTTCGGAGATTTCAATCGGTACAACCGAGTCTTTTCGAAGCTTCCGCAACATTTCCAAGCCACGCTGCCCACGATTGCGGCGTTGCGGGTCGGAGCTATCGGCAATGTGCTGGAGTTCGTTTAGTACGAAACGAGGAATAATAAGCGTACCTTCAATGAAGCCGGTCTGGCTCACATCGGCAATACGCCCATCTATAATAGCGCTGGTATCAACTAATATGCTACGAGAAAAATTATTATTAGTATTAGCATTTTCTTTAGACAAAGAACTGGCTGCCCGGTTCATGCCCAGAAACTCAAAAACCTCGCGTTTACGCATAACCATTATGGATACGCCTAGATAGCCAAATACAATGGCGCCTGTGACAGGCAGAATATTTCCGAGCAAGCCCGGTAATTGCGCGAGAGGGAAAGTAAGCAAACCTGCTACCACTAAACCTAAAGTCAGCCCAATACTACTGGCAATCAAATCTATGGCAGGTAGCATTTTTACCCATTTACGAGCGTAGCTGAAAGGCACAATGGTAAAATATGGGGCAGCAGTAGCGCCTATTGCCGCGCCAGCCAGCATCAGCAGTACAACCAACTGCCTTTGCTCCGGCGCTTGCAATTCCTGTGAGATGGCGCTGCCCAGTTGCCAGCCAAGTATCCCAAATACCACCATTCCTAACAGGCGGAAAAAAAAACGGGTATTCATGGCTAAGACTCCGTATAATAACAGCGCCCTCGATGGTCAGGTTCATCGGAGTGTATATAAAACTTAAGATAAATTTGAATAGCGCATTTAATAAAGACTGCATTTTCTTTGTTTCCATTTTCCGAAACGCGACCTGACCTCTACCAAGGGCGTTTTTAAAAAATAGCCAGTGACCTGACGGCTCTCCCAAGTTACAATTGTGTCTATTTTGGGAGTTAAACTTTGTCCGAGTCAAGTCGCTATGTGGCAGAAAAAGTCTAGTATAATATTACCATTCACATAAAAGGGTGTCAAAGCCTTATCGTAGTATTTAGAAGGATGCTATGTCGAAACCAAAGGTTTTAATTTTAGTCGTATTTATTGTTTGCGCTTTAATTCTGAACGGGTGCGGCGATTCAATACAAAGTGTATCTCAGCCTACCACTACCAACGTAGTGATTACCACAACTTCAATTTCTGCAACGATACCTGCCACGACTCCAGCATTTGCCACATCCGGTCAGTCTCAGCTTACTGTTTCTATGGCTGCAATTCGCAAAACTAACGGCGAAGAAATAAAAATGACAGTCGAGTTAGCGCGTACTTCAAGAGAACAGGAAACAGGTTTGATGGGAAGACAAAGCTTGCCAACCGATAGGGGTATGCTTTTCATTTTCCCAGAGACCGGAAAATATAGCTTCTGGATGAAAGATACGCCATTGGCACTTTCTATTGCCTTTATCACCGCTGACGGCAAATTGGTAGATATCCGAGATATGAACCCGTTATCAGAAGAAATAATAACGCCCAAAGCTGAGCATCTTTATGCGCTGGAGGTAACACAGGGTTACTTCACGCAAAAAGGAGTCAAAGTGGGCGATGTTTTCAAATTAGGCTAGTTCTGGGAGAAACGTTTACCAATATTGAAGGCAGAACGGCGACCTGTACCATTTTCCACACCATGTTCAGTTTCTTCCGAGTGTTGCATAATCTTGTGCAGAAACTCGGTTTCACTAATAAGCAAAGTCAATTCATTGTGCAAACGTTTATAAGGGTCTTCATTTTCTAAAAGATTTTGTTTGTCTTCCAAACTAATTTGGGGCAGCCAATGTGGTATAAGGTAGGAAAGCACTGCTGGGTCTTCAGGAATATCCAAATCCTCGATGCGTTTATGAGCAATATTCATAAGCACATCTAGGTAATTCTGGAAAACCTGTGTAACGCGCCCAACTAATTGGTCGGTTTCAGCAGAAGAGGCGCTAAGCTGACCATCGGGCCAAAGCTCAATATCGGCGGTTACATAGGGCTTTTCTTCATGATATTGAAGCAAACGAAATCGCTCAGTGCCGATTGTGCTGATTAGCATGCGACCGTCATCAAGGCGGGTAACATCGGTGATTTTCGCCAAAGTGCCTACACGATGCAATGGCGGTAAGGAATCTTGCAATTTATTGCCTTGCATATCTTCCTTCGCGTCCGAAAAATCACCATCTATAAGCACAATGCCAAAAGGTTTATCATCACGCAAGCACTCATTTATCATTAAACGGTAACGCGGTTCAAATATTTGTAAAGCTTGAAACATCTGTGGGAATAACACAGTGTTCAGCGGAAAGAGCGGTACATCTTTTATAATCATTGCCTGTTGTAATCCTGACTAAGTAGGTCTTATATGACCTGAATAGCTTAAAGACCTTGCTATCAGAAGTATAGGAATAAAACTACCTTGTCGCAACACATGTGATGGTAAAGGGCTGTGAAAATTGTGTTAGCACTAAGTAAAACCGGGCGCTATCGAACTTGCCATATAACGGAAATGTAACTTATAATATTAATAATTAAGTTAAAAGGTAGTATAAACAGTTACATTTAGCCTTAATAGAGTTTGTCATTATAGAAAAGGTATAGTTACCGGAGTAATCTTAGATAATAGGGCTAAATAGTCGTTGATATAGGAAGCATTTCAGGTTTTGTATTTTGGATAAACTCAAATCAGAATCTTGAAATTTCTTTTTTTAATTTTCGAGCTTGGAAAATAGGCGCAGGAGCATAGAGCAGAACATTCACAAGCTTTTCTACAACGCTCAAATAGCGGAAGGGTAAGCAGTACAATAGCAGAGCTGCTTAAAATCTCATTCGGCTAAAGGAACTACTATTAATAAATGTTCCATCTGTTTTTCAGAAAATAATTTGCCTCCATATTTCAATATAATTGTTCTTTTAATGGTACAAGTTTGAATGACTAATTCATTACAACCACCTAAAATTCTCATCATTGACGATAGCGAAGACAATGTCGCGTTGCTACGAGGCTTACTTGAGCGTGAAGGTTATAAAATAGAGACTGCCAGCGATGGTCTGACTGGGTTGGATAAGGTTCGCACCACCGACCCTGACCTTATACTTTCGGATGTTATGATGCCCGGTTTGAACGGATTTCAACTAACTCAGCGCATTCGTGCCGACAAAACGTTAAGCTATATACCGATTATTCTGATAACTGCCCGGAACGATAATAATGATAAAATTCGCGCACTCGAAACCGGCGCAGATGATTTTCTGGTTAAACCTATCCAACGGCTCGAATTAATCGCACGGTCACGTTCGCTAATTCGCTTAAAACGTACCACCGACCATCTAAACCATACCGCTGTAGAAAAAGAATATCTCTATAAGCAAGCAGAACAACGCGCCCTTGAACTTGTCACACTCAATGAAACCTCGTTGGGCATTGGTTCAAAAATCAGCTTGCAAGAGCTATTGAAACTGGTGCTGGCTAAAAGCTGTGAACTGATAAAAGCGCAAAGCGGTATTATGTATCTGGTCAATGGTGAGGAAGGCAAGTTACAGATTGCAGCCATTCATAACCTTGACTACAAATATCTGGGCGAGAGCATTATGTACGGTGAGGGTGTTGCCGGTTTGGTAGCAATTACCCAGAAACCGATGCGGATTAATAATTATTACGATTGGTCAGGCAAAGCCTCGCTATTTTCAAACGACTCTAGCATAACCGCTGTACTTGGCATGCCCTTAATCGCTAATGGGCGAACGGTAGGCGTTCTGGAAATACTCGACGATTACCGCAAACATGTTTTTACAGATGAAGATGTACGTCTGCTCAATTTGCTTGCGCCACAAGCTGCCACTGCCTTGAGCAACGCGCTACTATATGAAGATGTGACTCGTGAGCGCGACCGCTTGCAAGCATTGCTTAACTCGGTTAAGGACGGCATCTTGATGCTGGATCGTAACTATTCGGTAGTGCTGGCAAATCAGCGATTCAGCGAATTAATGGAACTTCAAAGCGAGCAAGTTACCGGGCATAGTATTAGCGAAGTTGCCGATTTGCTGGCAGATGTGTTAGAAGCAGAGCCACCTTTTAGTAGTGACAATATGAACCGTATTTTGCGCGAGTTAACCCGCAATCCAGAAAAGGGCTTTACGCGCAAGATAACTATAACAGACCCGAAACTGCGTAATATTGAATGGAGCGGTGCGCCAGTTCTCGATATAAACCGTGAACCGATTGGCTGGCTCAATGTTTTTCACGATTTTACGCAACAGCGGGAATTGGAACAATTGCGCGAAGATTTCATCAATATGCTGGTGCATGACCTCAAAAGCCCGCTTACCGGCGTTATAGGTGGAATTGAACTGGCAGACAGCCTCTTTTCCGAAGAGCCGCAGCCCGACTCCGAAGTCCCACAACAGCGTGAATTCCTGCAAATGGCTAGTAATAACTGCCATAGTATGCTCACGATGGTCAATACCATGCTTGAAGTGAGTAGGCTGGAAGCGGGTCGTATGCCCTTGGATATGAAGCTGATTAATACAGAAGATTTGGTACAAGCCAGCCTTGCAGACCTTGAGCTAAACGCTCGCGAGAAACAAATAAACCTACGCCGCAAGCTGCCACATGAACCGCTATGGATGAAAGCTGACATGTCGCAAATGAAACGGGTGCTTATGAACCTGCTTGCAAATTCTATCAAATTCAGCCCAGAAGGTAGCGATATACTGGTAACGGTACAGGTTGAGCAGGGCTTCCGGCGGCGTGGTACCACCAGTAGTCTCGATACCGGACACATACGCCCAAGTGCTACCCAACTTTTGCGCGAACGCGCCGAAGACCCTAAGAAATCTATTTTGATTACCGTAGCAGACGAAGGTCCCGGAATACCACCAGAAGACCTCGGCAGAATCTTTAACAAATTTGTCCAACTGCCTAACAGTCGTGGCAAAATTGGTAGTGGGCTTGGACTAGCCCTTTGTAAGTTGGTAATTGACGCACATGGTGGGCGTATTTGGGCTGAAAGTAACTACGGTCAAGGCAGCACCTTCTACATATCCTTACCTTACACCGAATCCGAATGAGCAAAATTAAAAAAGACGGGCGCTATGCCCGCCTTTACCTGAATTTTAGCTTTGAATCTTTGGTTCTTCCAAAGCATTCAATACAGCCGATAATGGCGCATTATCACTAGCCAATTCCGATTGATGAGCAAACAGGATTGTACCATCGGTATCAATAACGAAAGTACCGCCAAGTTGCGCTACATCACCTTCGGGAATACCCAAACCGTATTTAGAAGCTACCGAAATAGATTTGAATATTTCGCCTGCGGACTTTACCGGGTTAAAAAGGTCGCCAGTTTCAGTAAAACGCTTCAGTCCATACGCCCGGTGTACAGCATTTCCACCGCTACCATATACCTTGAAGCTGAATTTACGATCGGTCAAAAATTCTTTAACCGCACTCTGATTACCCATCATAATCGCCGCTACGTTCGCGCCTTTTTCACTGAAACGAGCATAATTTTTTTGAAATTCGCCTAAATACTGGCGGCAGAACGGGCAACCTTTGTGGCGGGTAAACACCAACACTAGCGGTTTTTCTTCCCACAAATCAGACAGTTTGAAAGCATTGCCGTCTTTGTCAATCACACGGGCGTTGGGGGCTTTATCCCCAACTCGCACATCACTTTTACTCTGGGTAGCCATTTTGCTTACTCCTATTTTATTTCAGGAGGAAATCCTCCACAAAAAATGTATTAGATTTGCCGAAATACCCTTCTATTTTAATATACCAGTAAAGTATGTTGAAATTACAAATAAAAGACTAACAAGCGGTGAATATTCGGTTAAGCTATTGAGTATAGACAATTTAAACAATGATTTTTTGTCTGTGTTGTGCTTTTAGACACTTGCATGCCTTTTACTCAGGGTGTTATACTTTACAGAGTCTTTTTAACGTGCATTTTGCACAATTCTATTAAGAAAAATACCAGCTAGGTATAGCTTATAGCTCAAACCCTAGGAGCGTAAATAGTGGCTGACAGCGAGAACATGTCAAATGGTGGGCAGCCGCCAAGCCAAAATGTAGGCAAAATAAACAAATCAATTGATGCTACCAAGACGGATAAAGCTACTAGAGTCGAAAAATTGGAAAACGACGAGGTAATTGCACGCGCCCGTGATATCGGAATCCGTTTCATTGACATGCAATTTACCGATATTTTCGGCTCGGTAAAAACTGTAACAATACCCATCAGTCAGTTAAGCGCGGCTCTAGAAAATGGCGTATGGTTCGATGGCTCTTCGATTGAGGGTCTAGCGCGTATTGCTGAACATGATATGTATCTAGTGCCGGATACAAGCACCTTTACGGTATTGCCATGGAGTGACCCAGAAATACGTGTTGCTCGCCTTATTTGCTGGGTGTACACCCCTCGCGGTGAGCGTTTCCCCGGTGACCCACGCCATGTATTGGATAAACTCCTAAAAGAAGCTGCCGCTCTGGGCTATTTGTACAACACCGCGCCTGAGCTAGAATTTTTCCTCTTTAAAAAGGACTTGGTAGGCGGTTTGCCGGTAACCGAAGAAAACGATCGCGCTGGATATTTTGACCATTCAAACGATAGCTCTTCTAGTATCAAGCAGAAAGCCGCCTATGCGCTAACCCAAATGGGCATAGAGTTTGACAGTTTTCATCATGAAATTGCGCCGGGACAACATGAGCTTGATTTTTCAGTTAACCAAGCTTTACGCTCTGCCGACCATGTGATAACCGCGAAAAGCGCAATCAAAGCGGTAGCGCGACAAAACAATCTACGCGCCTCTTTTATGCCCAAACCACTGTTTGGTATTCCCGGTAGCGGGATGCACACCCACCAAAGCCTTATTTTTAATGGTGAGCAAGGGCAGCGCAACGGCGCAAATAAAGTTATTCCTGCCCCTTCCAGTGAAAATGTTTTCGCCGGTTTGACCGAACAATACGGGCTTTCACCGGTAGCACGCCATTTCATTGCCGGGCAACTTTATCACGCAAAAGGCATGGCGGTAGTGTTGGCTCCCATAGTAAATTCTTACAAACGGTTGGTAGCCGGTTATGAAGCGCCGGTATATATCAGTTGGGCGCGAGTCAACCGAGGCGCGTTAATCCGCGTTCCCCACAGCGGACCCGGACCCAATCACAAATATGCAGCCCGTCTTGAATTGCGTTGCCCTGACCCCGCTTGTAATCCTTACCTTGCTTATGCGGCAATGCTGAAAGCAGGACTAGATGGAATCAAGCGTAAATTACCCTTGCCTGAACCGGTTGAGGAAAGCATCTACCAGTTTGATGCCAGCGAACTGCGCCGCCGTAATATTGAAACCTTGCCCAGCACTTTGCGAGAAGCATTAGATGATCTCAAGCACGATGATGTAATACAGGAAGCGCTGGGCGACCACGTATATGAGAATTTAGTTGAGGCAAAAATGGAAGAATGGGCTGAATTTAGAAGGCATATCAGCCCTTGGGAAGTTGATCGCTATCTTGACTTATCATGATTACATTCGCTGAACTATATCAAAAAGTTTTGCCCCCGCAAGCGGTACTACTGACTGAAAACGAAGACCTCGGACGTGAGGTTTCGTGGGTAGTAGTCAGCCGTAGTCGCACGCCCTTGTTCGATGACCTCAAGGGTGGTGAATTAGTATTAATCAGTATGCGCTCGCTGCGTCTTATTGACGAAGAAATAGATATTGACCGCCTTTTTGGTTATCTGGCAGAAAGAGGCGTTAGCGGCGTAGCCATAATGGGGCAAATAAACGACTCTGCCATTTCTACTGCTAAGGAATTTGCGCTACCATTGCTCAGTTTGCCGGAAGGCACAAGTCTCAGCGAACTCGAAAGATCGCTCACGAAATATATTGTTGAGCATCGCCAGATATTGCAACAGTGGACTCAGGATGTGATTCGCCAATTTACCGAATTGGTAATCGAAGGCAAAGGTCTTGCAGCCATTGCCGAAAGGTTGTGCCAACTAACTGAGAGCGCTGTTATAATCGAAGATAGCTCATTCCGGCTACGCGCCCGCAGTTTGCCCGATTTAAGCCAGCCAATAGCGGCAAATAATAGCCGCCCAAAAAGCGGTTACACCAGTGGAAATAGCCAACTGATTTTTCCAGAAAATTACGTTTCAGGGTTACGAGAACATGCACAGTCGGTGCGTGAATGGCTAGCCAGCAAAGATTTGCGTGCAGCCGACCCGCCACTGCATACCTTTGAAAACGGGGCGGGGCTGCTGCAACTTACTGCCCCAATTATTGTGCAAGCGACTATTTCCGGTTATGTATCTATTCTTGGCAAAGATTTTACCAACATCCACCGGGTAGCAGTAATTCGGGCGGCTTCTGCCTGCGCTATTGAACGCTCCCGTGAAATTGCAGTAAGCGCAGTGGAAGACCGTTTCCAAGCAAACGTGCTGGATGAAATCATTGATGGAACTTTCACTAATGCAGATGCGGTGGTAGAGCGCGGCAAACGCCTAAGCTACAATCTTAACTTACCATATTGCGTTATCACGTTTGCTTTCAGGAATAGTGAAGCCAAAAATCGCAAAAAACCCCTCACAATTGTCCTAGATGGTCAAGAATTGGAACTTGACTTGCCGATTAGCGAAAACATGGCGCGTGAATTACAACGGTTGGTTGAGCAAGAAGCGACACGCCGCCAATTAAGCATTATCAGCCGGGTTCGAGATGACCGTTTTGTGCTATTTTTCGGTTCAGGCAAAGATAAAGCCAATCATATCGAACTAAAGAAAAACGCTAAAATCTTCCACGACCGGGTGCAATCACATTTCACCGAAATGTCGGTCAGCGCAGGGTTGGGGCGTTTTTACGAAGGCATCGAAGGCATCAGCCGGAGCGCACAGGAATCAGAAAAATCGGTAACGATGGGTTTGAAGCTCTTCGGCGCGGGCAACCTCACCTATTTTGGCGATTTGGGGGTTTATCGTCTGCTGCTAACCATTAGCAACCAGAAAGAGCTACGCGAATTTTATCAGGAAGTATTGGGCAAACTGCTAGAGCATGATTCGCGCAATGGCGGAGAACTGATGCAAACCCTTGAGTCCTATTTCAAATATCACGGCAGCCCCAGCAAAATGGCAGAAGGGATGAGCCTGCACCGCAACACCTTGTTATATCGCCTGCGTCGAATCCAAGAAATTCTCGGCGTGGAATTTGAAGAGGATGCCGAAGCGCGACTGGGCTTGCATTTGGCATTGCGTATTGGCGAAGTGTTAGGCGAGCGCCGTTAAGCCCAACCCCATTAATGATATAATGCACCCCGGTGATATACATAGCGCTTTAAATTAACCTGATTGGTATTATTTCAAACTAAAATGAAAATTGAAAAAATGAGCTTTGAAGAGGCGTATCAGCGCCTCTCCGAAACTGCTGCCGCGCTTGAGAACGGCAACCTGTCGCTAGATAAATCGCTGGCATTATATGAAGAAGGGGTTGCTCTGGCAGAACGCTGCAAAGAACTGCTGGATAAAGCCGAGCTACGGGTAAAACAAATTTCACCCGTAGAGCCTGAGCGGGAAACCCGGCAGGCTACTCTTGATTTGGGTGAAGACGATGACTTTATTTAGCCGTTAAATCACGGTTGGTTGGTATGTTCTCAAGTTGATAGCGACCGTTATAGCCTTCGCCTTCCGCCAACGGTTCAGCCAATTCCCAGAAGCAAAGCTGAATAATTCGAGCATTGCGAGAAATAGTCATTCCAAAAGGATTATGCACTACCAGCAAAACCTCACTGCGCCCGCTATAACCCGGATCCCATAGTGCCGTTACCACCGAACCGCCGCCACGCGCAATAGTAGAGCGCGGACGCGCCAGACCTACAAGGTTGCGGGGAATATGCACAATCTCGTTCAAAATAACCTTATAAGGTCCGGGCGCAAGGTAAACCTTGCCTTCCGAATCCCATTCCAGTTCTTTATAATCGGGCAGTTTCGTTTCTGCCTGTGAAAAGCCGATAATCGCACCATTGGTAGGCGCAAGCACTTTTTGCACCGATAGGTCGATTCCGGCAGGCTGCACCTGCACTTTAGGATCGAGTAACCCTTCCACCAGCGGCAAACCGCTTTCAGGCATAAGTAAGGGTACAAGCTGGTTTCTGGTTAGAAACGAGGGCAGGTTATCCGGCAAAATTATTCTCCTATTCCACTTCTAAAGTTACTTTGCTTGGTCCCGGCAAAGTTTGTCCCGCATACTTGTTGCCGGGTTTAAGGCGATACGGAACTTGAGCAGGCGAGGTAAGTTTTTCAAAATGGAAAGAGCAAATACGCATGCCGGGATAAAGCGCCACCGCTATTCTACCCAGATTGCCCAGTTCCATAGTAGCTGTACCAATCCAACCCGGCTCAAACAAGGCGGCGGTACTATGCACGATAATGCCCAAACGAGCAAGGCTGCTGCGCCCTTCCAACCTACCGACTAGGTCATCCGGCAATTCGAGAGTTTCAACGGTGCTGGCAAGCACAAAATCGCCCGGATGCATCATAAAAGGTTCGTTATCTGCTACGACAATTTTACGCATAGATTCGGCGATGGAAACCGGGCTGCGCGGGTCAATAAAGCTGAAACGGCTATGCTCAAAAACCATGAAAGTATTGCTCAAGCGGAAATCTACCGAGCAACTACTCAACGCTTTATCGTAATCAGGTTCGGGCGTAATGCGAATCTTGCCCTGCTTCAAATGCTCAACAATATCACCATCGCTTAAAACCATCAGCAAATCTCCCCTTTTACAGCATAAATGGTAGTTTCGGGAATTTTCGCACAGTTTCATGGGGTCGTCAAATCTAAAACTTGAAAGCCTTGCCTTGCTGTGCTACACTCGATTTATGGTAACTAGCTCAACAACTGAAATGCTTCTGCGCCTGCTATTTACTGTAGTCATATATCCGGGTTTCTTTTTCATTGTTATTATTGGGCTGCTGGTAGAAGGCTTGCGCCGCATGTTCCAAGCGCGTGTCGAAGGCAGACTTAGCCCGCATCTTTTACAACCTCTGTACGACCTGCTAAAGCTTTTTAAAAAACCGACTCCGGTTCCAGCGCCTGCGTTACCGCCTAACGAAACATATGTAACCGACTATGCGCTAAATATGCAACGTGCCACCACTTGGCGTACTCTCCAATTTTTTATGCCAGCTTTGGCGGCGCTGGCAATAGTTGTAGCGGTGGCGTTCATTCCAGCCCCCGGTAATCTCTGGACGGCGCAATTTGAGAATGAGAGCAAAGGTCTGGGAGCGGATTTACTGGCGGTAGTATTATTGCTGGAATTGCCAGTGGCAGTTAGCATTATATTCGGCGCGATGGGTCCCTCTATCTACACGCAGGTTGCCGGTTCGCGCACCGCTCAACTGGCAATTTCTTACTTGTTACCTTACGGAATAGCGGTTTTTGGTCCCTCGCTGGTGTTAGGCAGTTTGAATCTTAATAAAATTGCCGCTGCAAACCAGTTCGTCTATATCCCGGTAAAACTGGTGTGTGGCTTGCTTTTTCTGGTAATGTTGCCACCCAAATTGCGAATCAGCCCCCTTGAAGCAGGACAGGGCGAAGCGTTGGAAGGTATAACTACCGACCTTAACGGACCGCCACTTGCTTTCTACCGACTAATGCAAATGCTAGAACGAGTCGCCGTTGCAATACTATTCTCGGCTCTATTCGTGCCTTTTGGTAACAATCCGTTGGTTTTTGCCGGGGGCGTATTGCTATGTCTAGGCTATACTGGTATTGCAGAAGTATTATTCAGCCATGTAAAATTAAATATAGCTTTAAAATTTTATCTGGTATATGCTGGTGCAGGAGCGACAGTTTGGCTATTGATACTTGCTTTTCTAGTTAAAGTGTAAGGTATGTTCGATTTTCTGCAAAACGGGCTTCCGGCGCTTGCGCTGTGGGTTATAAGCGGGATGGCAGCGCTCTACGGGCTGGCATATTTGATAACGCATATCACACATGGCGGATTGGTACGGCAGAACCTTTTACGCTTAAACCGGGTGCAATTGCCAGAACTAGCTAAGAATGCCGCCATCTCAGGTAGCGGCACAGGTGATGAGACTACGCAAGCGTTGGTTATGTTGCCATCACAAGGCTTGGGACCAAGCGAACGAGGCGGTATTATTTACCCGGCACAAGGGCGCAACGGCTTGAACTTTAAGCCGGGACTCTGCACTGGTTGCGGTTTATGCGTTTTTGTTTGCCCTGCTGCTGCCGTTTCCACCAGCCCAACTACCAAAGGCTACTTGCGAAAGTTTGACCTAGGTAAATGCGTGTATTGCGGTTTATGCGAAGCGGCTTGCCCAACTCAGGCGATTCACCTTACCATTCAAAATCGGGGAACAAATGACCTCTCCGAATTTGTAATCGAAGAGGAACTGGAATGGGAGAAATGCGCCGAATGTGGCGCAAAAATACCTGCTCTCAACTTGTTTTCGGCACGCATCTACGACCTAGAAACGGCTAAACCAACAAGCAAGAAAAAAGGCAGAAAAAGTAGGCAGAAATGCGAGGAATGTACCCGCCGGGTGCTGGCAGCGGAGGAAACGGTATGCGAGTAGTGGTAACGGGTATAAACGGTCAGTTGGGTAGCGCGGTCTTGAAAGCGGCAGAAGAACGCGGTTTGGAAGCTTGGGGTATGTCGAGGGAACACGGCGATATTACTAACCGCACTGGCGTTATGAACTTCATTATGCACCATTCGCCCGACCTTGTGATTCATCCTGCCGCCTATACCTATGTTGACCAATGCGAAAGCGACCCGGATACCGCCTACAGGGTAAATGCGCTCGGCACCCAAAACCTCGCTTTGGCTTGCGCTAAAAGCGGCGCGACCTTACTATATGTCAGCACCAATTGCGTCTTTGACGGAGAAAAACCCTATCCCTATGAGTATTACGAATACGATGCCACCAACCCAACCAGCGTGTACGGACGTAGCAAATTAGCGGGAGAGTGGTACACCAGCAATATAGCTCACAAATTTTACGTGGCACGCACCGCTTGGGTTTTTGGTTCAAAACCTGTGCCGGGAAAAGTCAATTTTGTACAGCGCATGCTACAAATCGCCGATGAGCGAGGGGCAGCAACGGTAGTTGAAGATGAACGAAGTAACCCTACCTATGCGCCTGACCTAGCAGAAGCCCTCTTGGACTTGGCAGAAACCGAAGCATATGGCATTTACCATTTGACCAACACAGGCGTAGCCAGCCGTTACGAATTTGCACAGGAAATTTTTCGCCTGAGCGGACGTAATGTGCCGATTACCCCTACCAGCTTAAAGGACTTCAAACGTCCTACCCCACCTCTTTACAACAGTGCTCTTAAAAACTTCGCCGCAGCCAGCCTTGGTGTAAAGATGCGCCCTTGGCAAGAAGCATTAGAGCAGTATATCCGGGAAGCAATCCTTAACTAAATCAAGCTAAATAGTAGCCAGAAACGAGTGTGGTATGCGAACGGTAAACTTACATTCTAAAGAGGAAATCGAACACTTCCTGAGAAAAAACCAAGCTTTGCGAGTCTATGAACTAGGCGACCTTGATGATTTTTTCTGGGAAGATACCGAGTGGTACGGTTTGAAGGAGGATGGGGAGTTACAGCAGGTTTTGCTGCTATATTGTGGCTCAGACCTTCCGGTGTTAATCGGACAGGCGAACGGCAATGTGGCGCAGCTGAGCGAATTGCTGGAAGCCACGCGCCCACGCTTGCCTTCTCGCTTTTACTCTCACCTCAGCCCCGAAGTTGTTACAGTGTTACAAGAGGATTACCAGATTGAGTATCACGGGGCATACTATAAAATGTCGCTTCAGAATCAGGCACTTTTGGGAAAATATGATAAAGCCCACTTAGTGAAGTTAAGCTGGCAAAATCTGGAAGAAATTGAACAACTTTATATTGAAAGCTACCCGCAGAATGGGTTTGACCCACGCATGCTGGATACCGGATTCTACTATGGCATTTGGAATAATAACAAGTTGGTAAGTATAGGCGGAGTGCATGTCTATTCGCCACAATATAAAGTAGCGGCGATAGGCAATATAACTACCCACCCGGAATATCGAGGGCGCGGCTTTAGCCTTGGGGTATGTTCTCATATATGCCGCGAGTTGCTTAAAACAGTTGATACCATTGGGCTGAACGTAAAAGCGGACAATCCGGCGGCGTTGGCGGCTTATCGCAAACTGGGCTTTGAAATTGCCGGAGAATACGCCGAATACACGCTGGAGTTGAAGTGAGCTTTACTTATTCTATTATCATACCTAACTACAATGGGGCAAAGTTGTTGGGAGCATGTCTTGATTCCATCGCCGCACAAACGCGCCAGCCCCTTGAAACGATTGTAGTGGATGATGCCAGCCACGATAATTCGATAGAATATCTTACCGAGAATTATTCATGGGTGCGGCTGATAAAACGTGAGCGCAACGGCGGCTTTACTGCCGCTTGCAACAGTGGCTTCGACAAGGCGAAGGGTGATGTTATGATACTCTTCAACAACGACGCGGAAGCCGCCCCCGGCTGGCTGGAAGCGATTGATTGCGCCTTGCAGCAACGCCCTGAAATTGACATAGTGGCATGCAAGATAATGCTGCGTGATCGCCCTAATGTTTTCCATGCAGCAGGCGATTTTTACCGGCGCAACGGCGTACCCGGCAATCGGGGAGTGTGGGAGGAAGACAAAGGACAATTCGATAAAGCAGAAGAGATTTTCGGACCATGTGGCGCGGCGGCTGCCTACAAACGCGAGGCACTGGACGAGGTGCGCCGCGACAATGAGGACGGCAAAGTGCTGGACGAAAGCCTGTATATGTATCTCGAAGATGTTGATTTGAACCTACGCATGCACCTGCGCGGCAAACGCTGCCTGTATGTTCCCGATGCGTTGGTATATCACCAATTGAGCGCGACAGGTGGCGGCAAACGCGCCGCTTATCAGTGTGGGCGTAATTTTCTATTGGTGGCGGTAAAGGACTTGCCCGGCGGGGTTTTGCAGAAATGCTTGCCCGGTATAATTAAAGCGCAATTAGGTTACGCCCTAAAATCTCTCCGGTTAATCAGGCTGGATACCGAGCGAGCGCGTCTGAAAGGGCAATGGCACTCCCTCAAAGCATTGCCGCGCACGTTGCGACAACGCAAACGGGTACAAGCCTCTTGCCGGGTTAGCCGGAATTATTTTGAAAAGCTATTGCAGGATTAGGCAGTTTGAGCAAAAGCAAACCTATTAAAAAAATTCTGGCGATAAAGCTGGCGGATTTGGGGGATACGTTGGCAATTACCCCTGCCCTCCGCGCTCTACGCGAGGCTTACCCCGATGCCACCATCGAAGTGTTGACCACCAACGGCGGAGCGGTGTTGGAAGATTTGCCCTATCTCAACCGGGTAATCTATTTTAACAAATACCTCTTTGACGAACCGCGCCAAGCCTTAAAACCCAATAACCTGTGGGTAGCTTTTCGCTTTTTGCTGAGCCTGACTCTGGCGCGTTACGATACGGTTATCCTGTTCCACCATCTCACCTTGCGCTTTGGCGTGCTAAAATACGCCGCGTTGCTGCTTTCCACCCTTGCAATGCGCCGGGTTGGGCTAGATAACGGGCGAGGTTGGTTTTTAAACCTGAAAATTGCTGATAGGGGCTTCGATGCTGCTACTGAACGAGCGTACTGGCTGGAAGTGGTTAGCATGCTGGGAGCTAAAAGCGATAATACACGCCCGGAAATCCCCTTGAATGAGAAGCATTACCGGATAGCTTCCGAACTGCGCGACTCAATTATAAGTCAAGAGCAAACCCTACTAGTGGCAATTCACCCTGGCAGCGGTGGCTACAGTCTGGCAAGACGTTGGCAACCGTCTGGATTTGCGGGGGTGGCAGATGCGCTGGTAGAGCGGTTTGGCACTAAAATTGCTCTAGTGGGCGGTTTGGAAGAACATGAACTTTGCGAACAAGTAATAAAGCAAATGCGCTTTTCAGATAACGCCGTAAATCTGGCGGGTAAAACAGGGGTACGTGAAGTTACCGCCTTCCTCGGCATGTGCGACCTTTTTATCGGCAATGATGCTGGACTGATGCACTTAGCGGCAACCGTAGGCGCACCGCTAGTTGGGATATTCGGACCAACCAATCCGCAAGCGTGGCAACCATACGGCACACAGGGGCATGAACTGGAAAGCGAAACAAAAGCAAGGCGCAGCGGGTCTATCATTGTGAGAGCAGAGCTTGAGCTACCTTGCCGCCCTTGTCTGTATCGGGGCATGGAACTGGGAAGCCGCACCGGATGCGCCCCTCGCCCCTGCCTGAGTGAAATCAAAGTGGAACAGGTAGTAGCAGCAGCGCAAGCTCAACTTGAAAAACATCTTCAAGTTTCTATGAAACCTGATGCCCAAACCAGCGTATATAGCTGAGATGAGCGGGAAAATTCCCCAATGTTTGGAATTATTATCTATAGCAATGGCTTTCCAAATTTGCTAAAATATGAAAGCACGTGCGTTAAACTGGAAAAACAAACGGAAGGCATAAGGACGTACCCGGCACGTCCATACAGCTATTCCCGTAGTAATAATTAATAATAATCTAAAAGCTTTTAGAGGAGGCTGAAATGGGCATTCTCGACCGAATTTCTACTATTCTCCGTTCGAACATCAATTCGGCGCTTGATAAAGCCGAAAACCCGGAAAAGATGCTCGACCAAATCATCCGGGACATGTCGAGCGCAATTGAGGAAGCAAAGGGGCAGGTTGCTGGAGTTATAGCGCAGGAAAAACAGACCGAAGCCGAAATGAACAGTAATTTGCGCCAGTCGCAAGAATGGTCGGATCGGGCGGAAAAAGCGGTTAAAGCAGGTCGGGATGACCTTGCGCGTGAAGCATTGCGTCGCAAAAAAGACCTTGAAGGAATCGCTACTACTTACAAGCAGCAATTTGATACCCAGCACCAGATGAGCCAGCAGTTGCGAACCCAACTCGATGCGCTTATTCGTAAATATGAAGATTCGGTGCGAAACCGCGATGTGATGTTGGCACGCTATCGCACTGCTCAGGCGCAGCAACAAATCAACAAGCAAATGTCAGCGATGAGCGGTTTGGATCACAGCAGCGAAATTGGACGCATGGATCGCCGCATTCGCGAGATGGAAGCCCGCTCCTCTGCCGAAGCCGAACTCAACAAGGGCAGTAGCACGCTAGAAGACCAGTTCGCGCAGCTTGATGCCACCGATGACATGGACGATGATTTGAAAGCCCTCAAATCCAAAATGGGCATGGGTGGTAACGCCTAGTACCCATCCTAAACAAAACATCCGTTTCAGGCAAGGGGCGGCTTAAGCCCCTTGTTTTTTTATTTTAACGCTGCTTTGAGTTTATTCAGTTCCAGCGTATTGAGTATATCAGAGGCACGCGCCGCGCCCCTTCGTGCCGTCAAAACCCCGTATTCAAGGTGCGCCAATGCTTGAGGTGAATGCGCCCCGCTTGAAATCACCAATTTAGCCTTTTCTTCCAACGCTTGCCGGATATGCTCCGATTTCAGGTCAAGGCGATCAGGATTGCCATTAATTTCAAGGACAGTACCTGTCTCACGCGCTGCCACAAAGATTTTCAGCATGAAAAGGTCAGCGGGTTCACGCAAGTTCAAAATTCGTCCGGTGGGGTGCGCCACTATATCTACATGTGGATTTTGCATGGCTTTGATTAAGCGTTCGGTAATTTGCTTGCGTTCTTGGTGTAAGCCGGAATGTATAGCCGCAATCACAATTTCCAGTTGCGAAAGTATCTCGTCCGGCAGCGAAAGTGTACCATTGGGCAAAATTTCCACTTCCGCGCCCCATAGCAAGCTAAAGTTATAGCCCTCTTGCGCCAATACATCGTTTACCCTGAAAATCGCGGCGCGTTGTTGGAGCAACTTATCAAGATTCGTACTTTGCCCGGCGTGGTCTGCCAGTAACAGGTAGCGATAGCTCCTTTTTGCCGCAGCACGCGATATTTCCTCGATAGAGGCGCTACCGTTACCCCAATTTGAGTGAGCATGTAAATCGCCCTTGATTTCCGCGAGCGTTACCAAATCAAGCGACATTTCACCCTTCTGGATAGCTTCTATTTCGCCGTTGCCGTTACACAATTCGGACGGGATGTAGGGCAAGCCCAGATAGCGAAAAACCTCAGCCTCATCTTTGGCTGGCCAAACGTCATCCCGTTTCAGAAAACCGCCCAGACTGAGTTCGTAGCCGTATTTGTAAGCAAAATTACGCAACTGGGCGCGGTGTTCATTTGTGCCGGTAGTAAGCACCCATGCTGTAGCGAATTGCTCAGGGAAGCAAGTTATAAACTCTAGTCTAAGACCGTTTTGCAAAGTTACATCAGCTTTGTAATCCCGGCGCTTTCGCACCTCGACAATTTCAGGCAATTTCAGGAAAGCTTCAAGGGTATCGTAGGTATCGTTGCTTACCGCAATCAAGCTAACCTGTTCCACCAGTTCTTCGGCACGGCGCAAGGCTCCGGTAACTTCAATACGCACAATGTTGGAATCAAGCGCACTTATTTTTTCGGCAAATTCTCTTGCACGTGCCAACGCAGAACCTAGCGACATACTCTTGGTTGCTTGCCAACGTTCCAAATTCTGTTTTAATTCGTGCAGGTCGAGGTCGGGCAACATTTCCAAACGCCCCTCCTGTAACGCTTCAAACAATTCAGTCGCGCCAAGTATTCCCGCTTTTTGTTCGAGCATGGCAGCAACGTTCTGGCGGATACCGGGCAAAACGCTCAAGGGCAAGGGTTCGTTTGTATTTATATTTTCGAAATTATTATCATTATTCATAACCAATCTCCTGAATGAGAAACTATACAACCATTGTATGTTAGCATACGTGGCGTATTCTGGTTGTTATTTTCAAGCTGTTTGCTATAATCTTAATTAGACATAGCAAAAATTTTAATAATACATTGGGTTGAAGAAGTGATTAATACGCTAATTGGAGAACATTTTTTAATAGAACAAGAGTTGGGGCGAGACCAGTTTGGTCTGGTTTATATGGGGCGAGATACGCGCTGGAGCAAGGAAACCAAAGCGGTAGCAATTCGCATACTGGATCAAAGGCTCTGTATGTTACCGGGATTTGCGGAAAGGTTCGCAGAAATTGCCCCCAAATTGGCAAGTTGGGATCAGATTTATATAAACCGAATACTGGCACAGGGCGTTAGCCGAGATGTACAAAGCGGCACAACCCTTCATTATCTCGTAAATGAACCGCCCGGAACTGAAACTCTTTACACCTATGTTCAGAGAGTGCGCTCCCAACTTTCGCCCGAACTAATAGCAGTTTTAATTGAGCAAATTGCCGCCGCACTGGAATATGCCAACCGCCAGAATATCCTACATGGCAACCTAAACCTGTGGAATATTACCATGCGTGAAAGAAGTGGCGCTGCCAGCATCGAGGTTGCAGATTTCGGACTGGTGCAGTTGCTTACGCCTTTTACCCAAAAAGAGCAGGAGCAAATGATTGGCTGGAAAGTACCGGCTGGTATTCCTGAATTTATCGCGCCGGAAAGGTTCAGGGGTGAACCACCCGCCAAATCCAATGATGTGTACGATTTTGGAGTGATTCTCTACTTTATCCTGAGCGGACGTTATCCCTTCACCGGCACTTACGAGCAATTGATATTGGCGCACAGTTACCAGAATCCACCATCACTGGGTCCGCTAGTGCCGCATGGACCTGAAATCCACACTATGATGATTCGATTGCTCTCCAAAGCCCCCCTTGACCGTATGAGCGTGCAGGACGTGTGTATCCGTTATCGCCAGATAAACAACTTGCCTCGCACGATGCTGCCAATATTCGACTCTCATAATCCCCTGCCGGTTCCACCCCCTAAAGATAGTGGCGACATGAAGAAAAAAAGCGGATGGTTCGGTCGGTCATAGATATAGTTTCTCAATAAACTAAACAAAAAAAAGCCCCCTCCTTGAGCGGAAGGGGCAAGAGCGAGTTTTTTCTAGCTCTCTTTGGTTTCCTCAACCACTATTTCGGCATCTACCACTAACGGTTTACCATCAGGTAGTACAGGCACAGCAGCGGTCAGTGGCACGCTAGTAATAGCCAATTCGGCATCTTTAGTTTCAACGAGTACCCTGTGGTTGGGCAGAACACTGCCGGAGAGCAAACCCTCTGCCAGTTTATCCTCAATCTCGTTTTGGATAACACGGCGAAGCGGACGAGCGCCATAGGTTTTATCGTAACCCTTCTCAGCAATCCAGTCCATCGCTGCTTCGGTTATTTCCAGCGTAATTTGCTGCTCAACAAGTTGGTTTTGTACCCGCTTGAGTAACAGATTCACAATCTGGCGAATTTCCGGTTGGCGCAGCGCGTGGAATACGATGATGTCATCTACGCGGTTCAGGAACTCAGGGCGGAACATTCGCTTGAGTTCTTCCATAACCTTAGATTTCATCTCATCGTAATCAGTTTTGGCGGTTTTATCCGCGTCGCCTTTTTGCCGGAAGCCGAGCGTAACCATGCTGCGATTAATGAACTCCGCGCCCACGTTGGAGGTCATAATGATAATGGTGTTACGGAAATCAACCCGGCGACCCTTCGCATCGGACAGATAGCCGTCATCCAAAATCTGAAGCAGCATATTGAAGGCTTCAGGGTGCGCCTTTTCAATTTCATCTAGCAGAATCACGGAATAGCTTTTACGCCGAACCGCTTCGGTTAGCTGTCCGCCTTCTTCATAGCCAATATAGCCGGGAGGCGCTCCAACTAGGCGACTGACGTTGTGACGCTCCATGAATTCGCTCATATCAATTTTGATGAGCGCTTTCTCATCGCCAAACATAAATTCGGCTAAAGCTTTCGCCAGTTCGGTTTTACCAACACCGGTAGGGCCGAGGAACATAAACGAACCAATCGGGCGTTTCGGGTCTTTCACCCCGGCGCGACTGCGCTGTACGGCTTTGCTGACGCGCTGTATTGCCTCTTCCTGACCGATTAGGCGCTTGTGAAGTTCTTCCGCCATATGGAGTAAGCGTTCGCTTTCCTCACCCGCAATACGCATCAAGGGGATACCGGTTTGCATCGAAACGATTTCGGCAATATCCTCTTCGGTTACGTAAGGGCGCTCGTTTTCCTGAGCATTCTCCCACTTGTTTTCCATCTCGGTGATGCGTTCGCGCAGACGGTCTTCACGATCCCGCAAGTCGGCAGCAAGCTCAAACTGCTGAGCCGCTATGGCAGCGTCTTTTTCCTTGCGGATACTGTCAAGACCACGCAACGCCTCTTTTAGAGTGGGCGGGCTACTGCTACGGTGCATACGCACGCGGCTGGAAGCTTCATCAATCAGGTCAATCGCTTTGTCAGGCAAATAGCGGTCGGTAATATAACGCGCTGCCAATTCCGCCGCCGCCTTAATGGCGTTATCGGTAATTGTCAAGTGGTGATGCTCTTCGTACTTGGACTTGATACCTTGCAGAATGAGGACGGTTTCCTCCACCGAAGGCTCTTCCACCTGAACTGGTTGGAAGCGGCGTTCGAGAGCAGCATCGCGCTCAATATACTTGCGATACTCATCAAGGGTGGTTGCGCCGATAGTTTGCAATTCGCCACGGCTAAGAGCCGGCTTGAGGATGTTAGCGGCATCCACAGCGCCCTCGGCTGCGCCTGCACCTACCAGAGTGTGCAACTCGTCAATGAAGAGGATAGCGCCTGTATTTTTCACCTCAGCTACTACCTTTTTAAGGCGTTCTTCGAACTCGCCGCGATACTTAGTACCGGCTACCAAGGCGCCGATGTCAAGCGCCAGCAAGCGCTTGTTGAGCAAATTTTCAGGAACATCACCGCTGATAATACGCTGGGCAAGACCTTCAACGATAGCAGTTTTACCAACGCCGGGTTCGCCAATTAAAGCGGGATTGTTCTTGGTGCGACGGCTTAAAATCTGGACTACACGCTCAATTTCTTTTTTGCGCCCGATAACAGGGTCAAGTTTATCTTGGCGAGCTTGCTCTGTCAGGTCAACTCCCATTGCATCAACGAAAGGGGTCGAGCTAGTCTGTTTAGCCGATTGGTTGCTATAGGTGCTTTGGTTTAGCACCTGAATAACCTGCTGACGCACTTTCTCAAGGCTTACGCCCAAGCTTTCCAGCACACCAGCAGCAATGCCTTCTCCTTCACGTACCAGCCCAAGCAACAGGTGTTCGGTGCCGATATAGTGGTGGTTGAGGCGGCGGGCTTCATCTACAGCCAGTTCAATCACCTTTTTGGCACGAGGAGTCAAGCCGATTTCACCTTGAGGAGCGCGATCACCACGCCCTATAATGAATTCAACGGCACTGCGTACTTTATGGAGTTCTACACCCAAGTTGTTGAGAACGCGGGCAGCAACACCATCACCTTCACGCACCAAACCGAGAAGTAAATGCTCAGTACCTATATAATTATGGTTAAAACGCTGCGCTTCTTCCTGTGCCAGCGTCAAAACCTTGCGTGCGCGTTCAGTGAATTTTTCAAACCTGTCAGACATTATGGTTTCTCCCACTAAACTAAACTGAGTTTTGCCGCAACTCTCTATAATCGTGTGACTTTATTAGTAGAGAAACGACCTTGCTGCCCCATGCCATCTCAGTTTTATTACTAATAAATCTACAATTCTGGTGTAATTGGGTCTATTTATAGGGGCTTAATAAGTAGTATGGTTTTTTATAAAAGATTTTTTTAAGTATTATATACATAACGGGGACTATCATGTTAAGTATAATCCCCGCAGTAAGGCTATTTTACCATACTTGCCAAATAAGGGTAGTATCTTTTGCGTTAGTATAGTGTATGAATCGACCCAATTTTTACCTCATTTAGATTTAATCAGATTCGTCCAGTTCTTTATCTAATTCTTCGGGAGTTTTACCGGTTATGCCTGCTACTATTTCCAGCACCTCATAGGCAGTTACCGGACTCTCGCGGATTTCTTTTAACACATCTTCTTTTCCGTTTTTCTTTAGGATTGGTTCACGCCTAAGCGCAACCATCGCACAAGCTTCATCTAACAAATCCATTGCTGCACCCGGCTGTACGCGGTCGCTAATATATTTCTCAGAAAGCAGCAAAGCCATTTCCAGCGCAGCATCGTCTATAAATACCTTATGGTGTTGTTCATATAACTTGTGGGAGGAGCGCAAAATCTGCATGGTTTCAACTTCATCCGGGGCTTTGACCGCTATAGCTTGGAAGCGACGCAACAGTCCGGGGTCTTGCTCTTTGATATTGTACATTCCGGAGGGGGTTGTAGCAGAAATAATTCTTACGCCATGCCGATTTACCAAGTCATACAGTGCGGCAAAAAGGCTGAAGTTTAGCAGACCATCCGGTACATACAAGATTATTTTTCCGTTGCCGATATCCTGTTTCCAGCGCATTCCCGGCAGCGATTGCGCTAAGAAAAAGTGATTTACTTGTATTATATCTACTCCTTCAAAACCATGCGGTGGCTCTTCGGCAAGGCGCAACGCCACGCCGTTTACCAGAGCAGTTTTGCCTGAGCCGCTTTCTCCGACCAATAATACATGCGGATCCTGTCGCCGCAATAAAAGTCGGAAAATACGCGCTATTTCCTCATCACGCCCTACCAGAGGGTCGAGTTCCCCCGCATGCGCCCGCTCAACTAGGCTAATTCCGGCAGAGTACATCGTACCACGCGCGGTAGATTTTGAGAGCATAGCTGTGTCATCTTGGGCTTTTTCGGGAGTATTAGGATTGACTTTATTGCCGAAATCCATAACCTGTTCCTTCGCTTTCTGAGGCGATAAACCATAACCTACAAGAGTTCTATCGCCAACACAAGAAGTTAATATTATCAAATGGTGGTGCATTTTACCAGTTCAAGCACCTATCAAAGCAACGCCAAGCTTGAACAAAACTTATCCGGCTTTTTCATCAGCGCGTTCTTTCAATAATATGTCCGATGTAGCAGTGGTTAAAACGGTAGGCTTCTACTTAATACAGCATGTTCATTAAAGCTGGGGTATTTGCTGGACATATTATAATTTTAACAGGACAGGAGTGTATATCTAAAATAAGCAAACGAATTTTTCGCCGGACGCTTACAGGTTGATTTTAACCCGAATCAGCACGCAAATTTGTACCTTGTACTACAAACAAGGTGAGCCATACAAATTATGCATAGCTCACCTTGTTTTTTTCTCTTTTCCGATTGTTAGGTAAACGCCGAGAAATTATTCCTCTGTTGGCTCAGCTTCCTCATCTTCCGAAGAGTGAGATTTGCGGGGGTGGCTGCCCTCGTCTTCGTCATCAATGAGGCTACCGGCGTAATCGGGCGCGGCGCGTTTGAGGCTAAGACCCATGCGCTTGCGCTGCGGGTCAATGCGGATAATCCGCAACTCTACTTCGTCGCCTTCCTTTACTACGCTGCGTGGGTGCTGAACCCGACCTTCCGCCAGTTCGCTAACGTGTATCAAACCTTCGATACCATCGGCAATTCGGGCAAAGGCTCCAAAGTTGGCTAACTGGGTAATCACGCCTTTAACCAATTGTCCGGGCTGGTAATTCTCCATCACGGTAGACCATGGCTCAGCTTGGGTACGTTTAATCGAAAGCGCGACTTTCTTGTCGGCTTCGTCAACGCTCAGTACGAACACTCTAACCTTATCGTTGACTTTGAGAATTTCGCTGGGGTGATTGATTCTGCTCCAGCTAAGTTCGCTCAAGTGAACCAGACCGTCTGCGCCGCCGATGTCCACAAAGGCACCAAAGTCACAGATGCTAGTAACCATACCTTCGCGTACCTGACCGGGTTCAAGTTCCTGCATCAAGCGATCTTTTTGGGCATCGCGCTGTTCTTGAGCAGCAAGACGCTCACTCAAAATCAAGCGGTTGCGGTGCCGATTAATTTCGATAATCTTGAGAGGTAGATGAGAGTTGACCAACCGGGTCATTTCGCTCTGTTTGGCAGCTTCATTGGTGGTAGCCAAGCCGGATACTTGAGAGGCAGGTACGAAACCGCGCACTCCTTCGAGGTTGACCAGCAAACCACCTTTGTTATAACCGGTGACTTCTGCTTCAATAATTTCCCCACCCTCGAACTGCTTCTGGAGTTTTCGCCAGCTTTTCTCCATCTTGGCTTTATCAATGGAAAGAACGGCATGCCCTTCCTGATTTTCAGCCTGTACCACGAAAACCAGAATTTGATCTCCAACCTTTATTTCGATCAATTCCTGCTGAGTAAGAGTTTGCAGTTCTTTGTTTGGTACGATGCCTTCGCTCTTTGCGCCTATATCAACCAGTATCTCGTCACGGTCACGATGCATGACGATACCTTCGATGACCTCACCGTAGTGCAAGGCTTTGAGGGCGCTGCCCGGCTCGCTTAAAAGTTGTTCCATCAACGAGAGGGGAGTAAGGTTTTCTACCGGAGTAGCAGCTTCAAGTTCTTCACTTTCAGCATCCTCAGATGCGTTAGTTGACTCGGTAGCAACTTCAAGTTCTTCAGCTACTTCTTGAATGGTGCCGTTGCCATTGGCATACTCGGCTACCGCTTCTGTTTCGAGGTTTTCAGGATTCTGTTCTGCCACAATAGTCATACCGTGCTGTTCGACAGCCTCACCTCCTACCTCGCTACCTTCAATTTTGTTTCTTTCGACGTTTTCTTCCATATGCCTTCCTTAGAAAAGAGAGTTAGACCGACCTTTGCCGAGAGGATTTCTCTCGCAACTCTTTCCAAGTCTTAATATAAGGCTTGCAGATGCGATTGAATAAATTTCGGGTAGGCGTGTCTCAGGCGGTATTATAATGCTTATGTGGAAAAATTGCAAGTGGAGTGAACTAAATTATCCGCAAACATAAAGATAGCGTCGTACAGTTGTATTCACAGAGTATAGCTTACTCCGAGAATCAACTGTGCGTCGGTAAAACCTGTGATAAATAGTCTCAGGTTTTCAGGCTTTTTCTTGAAGACTAATTAGACCTCTTCTTCTTCGTAATCGAGAAGTGAGTCTTCGGTATTTTCTGCATCGAATTCCTCTTCGAGAAATTCATCGTTGAAAAAGCCAACCTCTTGACCTTGGTAAACCCATACGTTTAGGTCATCTCGTTTGACGGTAGCAGTAACCACCAAATGTTCGTCAATTTCCTCAATTATGTGGGCTACTTCGTTTTCAGGCAATTGCACTTCCAGCACTACTGTAGCGTACACGCTTTCGCTGGCGTAATGCAAATCTACCCGACCGATGCGCTGGCTATTTTCGAGAATGAGGAAACCCTCGCTGCTGCTGGTGCGAAACTGCCGTTGAAAGTTAAGACCTTGCAATTTTCTGTTTCCTTCCGCAATACCAGACATAAAACTGAGAGTTAATACAGTGGTCTATCTCAAAACTGAAATTTATATTAGCACGATAGCATGACCATGTCAACGCAATTTTGACAGCCGTTACCAATAAAGGTCGTTGCCGGGACCGCGCTTTTTGCGGGAGGCGCGTCTGGATTGTCCTTTCTTGCGGGTAGAATTGTTCCAGCCTGAATCTTCGCTATCGTCATCTTTTTTCGTGGGGGAAGCAGGGTGGCGTTTTATCATGCCGGGGTTTGCGCCGCTCAATCCAACGGTCATACGCAAATCGTTATCGCGGGTAATGACCCTCACCTGATTGGCTTGCGGGTGAGCAGATACCATACGTTTGATTACATCGTCCGCCGACTCGCCCAATTTGCTGTAGATAACGGTGATGCGCCCTTTTCGCTCTACCGTTTCGCGCTCTTTTCCCTCGTGATGTCCATCAAATACAATCGTGATGCTGACGGCTTTTTTGAGTCCGGCAGCGCTATTCACCCGTTTTATCACCGCTTCACGAGCAAATTCCAGCCCCGCTTTCTGATATAACGCCAGTTCAGGGTCGGTTTTCATCAGGTTGTAGCCATCCACAAATACTATCATTTTCTACGTACTCGCTCATCCCCCACACGCTGGGTTAGTTTAATTTCGTCCAAATGCTCTAGCAAGCTTTGTACATATTTGCGACTGTTTCCGAACATATCGCGCCCCTCCGCCAGTGTAATTTTACCCTGCTCGTCCAACCGCTTCAAAATAAGCGAAACCATAGTCTCATAAGCTTCGCTGGTAAAATATAATGTGTCCGAAACCTTTTTGATTCGCCCGTTATCAACCAACGCAGCAACAATATTCAAGTCAGCGCCGAGTTCAGAAATGCTAGGCGGCGAATAGGGATTTTGCCGGAACGCTGACAGCAAAGTATCTACTTGCTTTTGCTGCGCCGGGTTGAATTGAACCACAAATCCCGACAAGCTCAAAGCCACTCCTCCGCCACCTTTACCCTCACTCTCCATTAATAACTTCTCTGAAATTAATCGCGACAGCAACAGGTTAAAGATTTTGGGGCTGCCGATTGCCAGTTTGCTTTTCAATTCTTCGCGTCCCATACCACGCTTTAGCGGAAACTGGGCGTGGAATTGGCGCAGCAACACTACGCTTTTATCGGCAATTTTTTGCCATGCAGCAAGCCCTGTATAAAAAGGCGCGTTAGTATCGCCTAACAACAGTACGCTATTTTGCGCCAACAGTTGCGTTAATGCCTCTTGAAGAACTGGACTCGGTAATTTGGTAGCTTCTGACAAGGCTTTAAGGTCGCGTGGCAAGCCAGAATCGCTATTCAAAGTTTGCAATAGCATTTCGGCGGGTGTGCCTTTCTCCAGCGTTTGCAAAGTCTGGATTACTTGTACCTGAAAACGCTTGTGACGGCGTGGTTGCGGGTCAATTACGATGCCACCGCCAACCGTTTGGCTGGGAGAGGGAAGGCGCAGGATAAAACGATCATTTTTTGCCAGCGCCAATGGCTCGCTCAAACGCAATTGTAGCAAGCCCTCATCACCCGGCAAGATTTTTTCTTTATCAAGAATGGTGACTCCGGCAAGCGCTTCCGCCGCGCCGCTGAAAAAATCAAAGCGGCTGTTCTGAGTAATTTCTACGGGCGAATCAGGTAGCAAGTGCAAGCGCACATCCACCAAGTCGGTGGCATGCAACCATGCCGGAACGGTCAATACCATGCCACGCCGTAGGTCAGTCACTTCAAGTCCGGTCAGGTTCACCGCTACCCGATTACCGGGAGCAACAATTTCGGCTTTGGTTTTGTGCATCTGCAAACCGCGTACCCGACTTTTCAGATTTCCCGGCATAATTTCAATTTCCTGACCCACTCTTAAGCTGCCGTCCACCAATGTACCGGTAACTACCGTCCCGAAGCCTGTCACGCTGAAAACCCGGTCAATGGGAAGGCGAGGCTTGCCTATATCAGGGCGAAAGGTGGTATTTTGTAGAATTTCTTCCAGTTTCACCACCAGTTCTTTAAGACCCTGCCCTGTACGCGCCGATACAGGTACAATAGGAGCGTTTGCCAACACACCCCCGGCAAGTTTCGCTTTCACCTCGTCCGTCACCAGTTCAAGCCATTCCGCAGCCACCATATCGCACTTGGTCAAGGCTACCAGACCGCGCTCGATTTGTAACAAGTTGAGAATAGCGAGGTGTTCTTCGGTCTGGGGCATAATGCCTTCGTCAGCCGCAATCACTAAAAGCGCTGCATCAAAACCGCCCACTCCCGCCAGCATGTTCTTGATAAAGCGTTCGTGACCAGGCACATCCACGATGCTAATTTCATTGCCGCTTGGTAGCTTGAGCCAAGCAAAGCCCAAATCTATGGTCATTTCACGGCGTTTTTCCTCTTCCAGCCTGTCCGGGTCAATGCCTGTCAGAGCTTTAACCAGAGTGCTTTTTCCGTGATCTACATGTCCTGCCGTACCTACCACGTACACTTGCACAATCCCCCATTGTATATAAGACCTGAAAAAGCTTAACGTAAATCCGGTTTCCGGGCAAGCCATTATACCCCTAACCTTGCCGCAATTTTTACGTATAACATGCGACAAAAAGAGTCGAAGAAAAACGCGCTTCTGCTATAATATCTAAGGGTTTGAAAGTGAGCCAGCCCTTACTTAAAGTGAAAAGGATTAATTTAGAAGTATGGAAATCAAAACGGCGAAAGAAATGGGTTTCTGCTTTGGAGTACGCAAAGCGATAGAATTGGTGGAAAAAGAAGCCAGTACCCGCATAAACGCCAACATCACCACCTACGGCGCGGTAGTGCATAATCCGGTAGTAGTGGATAGGCTGTTGGGGTTGGGCGTAAAGTACACCGAGCGCGAGATGCAGGAAATATCCGGCGGAACGATTGCCTTTACCGCGCATGGCGTTGCGCCAGAAGTGATTGAAACCGCTCTCCAAAAAGGGCTGGAAGTGCTGGATGCCACTTGCCCGCTGGTTACGCTTATTCAGCAATCCGCTATGGAAATGGTAAAGGATGACTATTTTGTTTTTGTTTACGGCGACCGCAACCATCCTGAAGTAATCAGCATTCTGGGTTGGGCTGGAAAAAACGCGCTTGCCACTAAAGATTTTAACGATGTTAAAGACATGCGCCCGCCTAAGCGCATCGGAATAGTATCCCAAAGTACCACCATCCTGAAAGAGTTCAAAGAATTTGTCTTAAAGGTAAACGAGCATTTTCTGGGCAAAACAAAGGAAATCAAGGTACATAACACTATTTGCGCCCCTACCACTCGCCTGCAAAGCAACGCAGAAGAACTGTCGCAAGAATGCCAAGTCATGGTGGTAATCGGCGGCAAGAAAAGCGCCAATACGCAACACCTCGCCGATTTGTGCCACGAAAACGGCGCGATTACCTACAAAATCGAGCGTGCCGATGAAATAGACCCGGCGTGGTTTGAAGGGGTCGAAAGCGTGGGCGTAACTGCCGGAGCCAGCACGCCCGATGAGAGCATCGAAGAAGTGGTCGCTGCCCTACGTGCTATTGATTTGAAACAGCAAATGAAAAGCAAACCTGCGGTATAAATCAAGCTCTCACCACGGTTTAAATCTCCGGTGGTGAGAGACTTTTTATTTAACGGATAGCTTTGAGAAATTCAAGAGTGCGGGGCAACACCAGTTCGGGAAACTCGCGCTGCGGGTAATGCCCGGAATCGTTCAATACTTCCACCTGCGCCTGCTTGATTTCCTGCTGCATCAGTTTCGCTTCTGCTTCTGGCGATTTGAAGTCAGGGTCTTTACTCCCGAAGAAAATCAGGATAGGAACATTGATATTACCGATAATGTCATCAATACGTTTCGCTCTAGTCATGCCCGCGATGCTTTTCAACGCACCCGGCAAAGCCATCTGTTCTTTTATATGCGCCAGATAGTTATCGTCAACTTTGCGGGTCGGATAAAGCGATTTGAAATAAGATAGCCACAAGCCCTTGCCGATTCCCGGTGTACCGATAAGACCCGCTACTAGCATGGTCATCAGGCGTGGACCCGTGTGTATAATTGGGTTGAACATTATCAGCCCTGCCACTCTTTCAGGGTAATGCACCGCGAAATATCCCGCCGATGCGCCCGATACCGAACAAGCCACCAAAAACGCTTTCTCTATCTTTTCCGCGTCCAGAATGGCTTTTATATCGCTCGCCAGCGTGGGAATATCATGTTTTTTGAATTTTCCGCGCGATTTGCCCATTCCGCGCAGGTCGGTAGTTAGCACCCGGTAGCCCTGTTCCACCAATTCTGGCGCAAATTTTTCATATTCGCGGCGAGTATCACCCAGACTGGGCAAGCACAGCACTGCTATTCCAGCGCCAGTAATTTCGTAGGAAAGTTCGCCACCCTCTATCTTAATGCTTTTCTCAATTGCACTATTCATGGTTTTCATCATATACTCCTTTATAATTTATGTAATCACCGAACGTTCGGTCATTTATTAAATGAAAAAAAATATTACTCAGCTAAAGGAACAGACTCGGAAAAAAGAATACCAAAGCACATTTCCATTAATTGCCTGACCCGTTCCTCGAAAATAACGTTTCCAAAAGATTCCTGATCCACCACTGCCTTGCTAATCAAACCCACCATCATGCTCAGAAGGGCGGCATCGGCGACATGTCGCACCGGGTAGCGCGTCCGTAACTCTTTGAGCAAATCCATCATCATGGTATATTCACCCGATGGAGTTTCACCGAGATAAGCGTATTCCCCGCTCATCAGCTTTTCCTGCTGCACCCTTAAGTACCGGAAAGCATATTCACGGGGGTGATTCAGCGCCCATTCTATGAAGGCACGCCCCACTCTGGTAAAGCGTTTGAGGGCTTCAGGAGATGCGCCGTTATAAGCCGCCGTTAGCGTTTTGCTGAGTTCGGCTTCACACTTTTCCTGCAAAGCCTTCGCCACTTCTTCCTTACCCTTGAAATGGGTGTAAAGGCTGGCTTTTGACCTGAACCCTGCCGCGTTTCGGATGTCGTCAATGGAAGTACCGTCATAGCCCTTGCGAGTGAAAAGCTCTAGCGCGACATTCAGTATTAGACTGTAGCTATCATGTGTTTGTTGCATTATCGTTTTGCTTTTATGTAATTATCCGAACGTTCGGACACTTTGATTATATGGGATGCGGTAAAGCTTGTCAATACCTATATCGCTTTTGAGTTTATAAACCCGAAAAAAGAGGTTAGTATAGGCGGGTTATTTTGAAAGCTTTTCAGGTCGCCCCCGTTGACGGGTAAGTACACAGGAGAGGAAGAATGGACTCATTCTGGATAGATGAAGGCAACGATATGTTCCAGCCTACTATTCATACACAAGGTCCGTGGGATGCGCGTTTCCAGCATGGCGGACCTCCCGGCGCGTTGCTGATACGCCAGTTGGAAAATTGCTCGCCTCGCCCGGATACCGTGTTGGCACGTATCTCAATAGATATTTTCGGTCCTGTACCGCTTGCCCCTTTACGCGCCCATGCCCATTTGGTCAGACCGGGACGCAGCGTGGAAAAGCTCGAAGCGTTGCTGGAATATGAGGGACGCACGGTGATGCGAGCCACCGGTTGGCGTATCCGCATACCGAACGAACGCCCTACGCAAGCCGAAGAAGAAATCAAGTTGCCGGAGATTGTAGGGCTGCCCGAGTCAGCGCCGGAAACCGACCCAACCCAAGCGCCCGGTTGGGGTGGAGGCTTTATTAAAGCGATTGAGTGGCACTTTGTACATGGGGGGTTGGAACATCCCGGTCCCGCCACCGTCTGGCTGCGGATGCGCTACCCTTTGTTAGCAGGTGAAGAAACCTCCCCAATGCAACGGCTGATTCTTAGTGCGGATTCCGCCAATGGGGCGAGTGGTCCGCTCGACATCAGGGAATGGCAATTCATTCCGCCCGAATTGACCATCCACAGCCTGCGACCACCCACCGGCGAATGGATTTGCCTTGAAGCCAGTACGCTGATTCAAACCGAGGGAGTAGGGCTGACCAACGCAAATCTATACGACTTGCGTGGTCTGGTAGGGCGTTCCGCTCAAGCACTGCTCATAGCACGAAAAGAGAGTTAAGAATTCTCTTGGGAAAGGCTAGGGCGTTCGGTTTCTTCTTGCCGCACGTGTGCAAGCAATTTACGCTCTTTTTTGTCCAGTTCAGGCTCAACTTGCGCCAGCAAATCGGGGCGGCGTTGCAAGGTACGGCGTAGCGATTCTTTGAACCGCCATTCCGCCACTTTAGCATGGTGTCCTGATACCAACATATCAGGTACTTTCCAACCTCTGAACTCGGCAGGGCGGGTGTAATGGGGATATTCCAGCAAGGGGCGAGTGTGTGACTCTTCATGCGGGGATTCTTCTGCCAGTACACCGGGCTTGAGACGTGCCACCGCGTCCACAATTACCATCGCCGCCAACTCACCTCCCGTCAGCACATAATCGCCGATGCTCAGTTCGCGGTTAGTGGCATAGCGGGCAATACGCTCGTCAAAGCCTTCGTAATGACCGCAAACCAAAACTATACGCGAGTGATTCGCCAATTCTTGCGCTATTTGCTGGTTAAACCTTTCACCTTGCGGTGACAATAATATCACCGGAAAATCTACCGTCAAAGGGTTTTCGGAGGAAAGGGGTTCGGGTAGTTCCAGCACCGCTTCGAGGCAAGCAAAAAGCGGCTCAGGGCGAAAAACCATGCCCGCACCGCCACCATAGGGGTAATCATCCACTTGCTTGTGGCGACCCAAACCCCAATCACGAATATTATGAGCTTTTGCCGCAAACAAGCCCTGTGCTTGCGCTCGCCCTAAGATACTTGCGCTAAGGGTTGCCTCGAACATTTCAGGAAACAGAGTCAGAATATCAAATTGCATTTAATGCCCGCACTATTGGAAAGACTCGGCAATTTTCTGGAGTTCTTCCACTGCTAAATTATCGTCGCTCACCAATACTAATACCACACCTGCGCGTCGCCATACAAGTGCGCGGGCAGATTTTACAGTATCGGGCGCATGATATTCAAGAAAGCCACCACTAGGTTGAGCATTACGGTAGAAATTAAGCGGAAAGCCATTCAAAGGCAAGGTAGAAGCATCATCGCTTTTATCGGTATTAGCGCGTCCTCCAAAGCCGATTTTCCAGTTATTATCTTCGATTAAAAAGCCCCGAACACCTTGTACAACCTGTTCTTTATACTTATTGGTACGACCTGCCATATTGAACATCATATTGGTAATTCGTTCGCGTGCTTCTGGTGGCAGGTTTTGTATCAATTCGGATTGGTAAGCTTCCAGCAAGCGCGAAGAATTGGTTTTGTATTTGAGTTGCAGCGTAGGAGCGATTGCCGGAAAAGCAGGGCGTATCCCCAGATTACGTGTTGAAGGCTGAAACAGGCTGGCTTTATCCGGGCTATAACCAGCAGGTAGATAAGTTGGCTGTGTAGCCTTAAAGCCAAGCTGAGTATTTGCATCCTGCAAGCTTAATACTTTGTTATTTGCAGAGTCGTTGATAGAGGGCAGAGTTTGGCTGACATTATTCGCCACCGCTGAAGGGTTATCGTTAGTTGAAGAAATCGCCACACTTACCAATACAACCACCGCAGTAGCAATAGCGCTAAAAAGCAAAGCCACAGTAGCCAATTGCCAACCACGCAAAGCAGGTAGGCGCAACCAACCTTTTCTTTCGGTTTGAGCGGCGGTTTGCGCTAGTCCTACCATTAACTTACGGCGTAAACGCGCTTGATTCTCAGGAATCGGCTCGAAACGCCAATCAGTTTCGAGGTGACGGGCAAAGGCGGTATCTCGCTTCAATTCGGCGGATTCGTCTTTACCATATTCAATATGGTCAAAATCTCCCTTATTCATTCTCTTCTGCCTCAAAGAACCCGCGCAATTTTCTTACTATGCGTCCAAGTCTAACCGTCACGTTCCCTTCGCGCATGTCCAGCAATTCGCCAATGCGGCGATGCGGCAACTCTGCTCCGTAACGTAGCGCCAGCAATTCTTTTTCACGCTCACTCAGTCGCCCTAAATAACGGCGCAAGCGTTGTATGTCTTCTTGTTCAACCACAAACTCGCTTAAACCGGACCCAAGTTCAGCGGCGAAACCATCTTCCAACGGTAATTCAGGGTGGCGGCTCAGATAACGGTGTCTGTTGGATAAAATATGCCGAGCAATGGTGA
The DNA here is from genome assembly GCF_037138995.1 of Candidatus Chlorohelix sp. NCBI lineage: Bacteria > Bacillati > Chloroflexota > Chloroflexia > Candidatus Chloroheliales > Candidatus Chloroheliaceae > Candidatus Chlorohelix > Candidatus Chlorohelix sp. The sequence goes on from NZ_JBAXHI010000001.1 coordinate 207,362, forward strand.
AAACCCAAGCATCTAGGCTACCACGTTTGGAATCAAAGGTATGGAATTTACCGATAATGCGCTCAAAGACCGCTTCAACTATATCTTCAGCTTCTTCGCGGGTTGCGGTTCGATAGGAAAGATAGCGGTAGAGGCGCGGGAAATAACTATCATAGAAACGCGCAAACTCATCGGGAGAGAGAGCTTTTCCCTTGTTAAAACTCTCTGGATTGCTCGATACCACGCTAAATTCTTGTGGTTTTTCTACGGCTTTACGTCCGAACAAATTTACCTACCCGACAAAGCCTCCATACCGTTAGAGGCGGCTACTAACCGCCTCTAAATAATAGCACAGGAACGTGAGTTAAGAATTAGCCGTTGCTAACTGGACCTGTACCATTACTATTACCGTCCGGTCTCATTTGACCGCCCTGACCTCTACCGCCCGGTCTCATTTGACCACCGGGAGCCATCTGACCGCCTTGACCTTTGTCAGAACCCATCTGACCGCCACGCATAAAGCCATTGCCGATAACTACGTCAGTTGCTTTATAGCTACCGTCAGCCTGTTTGGCGCCGCGTACCATTACGGTATCATCCACTTTAAGATCGCTCAAACCTTTGATAGAGCTACCCAAATATTTGGTAGTTGAGTCAACCGTAATTTTCTCATCGGTATTGTTTTTGGTAGCAGGGTCGGTATGCGTTACTACAAAACTGTTTCCGGCAATATCAATACTCTTGATTTTGCCGTTAGTGAAATCCCCCAAAGCAGCCATAACCGGACGACCCTGAGTAACGGAACTCGCCAATATAGTATGGGCAGTTTCATCCGCTTTACCGACTACATTTATCTTCTCAGTATTTGTGAAGTCGGTTAGCTTGGCTTCTTTCCCATCCTTGTAAACCTTAGCGTTGGTGTCAAGTGTTGCAGTCCACTCTACGTTGTTATTCTTGAACTTCAATGTAGTAGCGTCTGCCGATACAAAATCACCGACCAAAACCTTTGGCAAAGCGGGTAAGCGGATTAAGGCTTTGGCAGTAATAGAGTTATCGCTCTCAACCTTGCCTACCACTACCACGCGCTCGCCTACCTTAAGGGTATCTTTGGTGATAGCACCGTTAGCATCTGCCAGCACAGCATCAGAAGCTAGGTTTATTATTTTTTTAGTGTTAAGGGTGAGCTTCGCCCCGCCGTTTTCAACAGTTGAAATAGTGCCTTGCGCTTCTGGCACATTGGCAAATTGCCGAATTATCCCCGCGCCTCCGCCCTTTCCAAGCTGTGTCATCACATCATTCAAGCCAGCAGCATAATTGAAATCTTCTCCAGTAGCCTGCTGTATTGACTGATCAGATGGGGCTGATTGTTGAGCGGTATTTGAAGTTGAGGGAGTGTGCGGAGTAACCGTGCTGACGCTGAACACCACGCTCAAAATCAAACCTAACGCCATCGCTGTAAAAGTTAGCAGACCGCCTGCTACAATCAGTTTAACTTTCCGTGACATGTTATATTCCTTTCTTTATCCGTACAACCGAAAAATAATTGCAAATTCCGGCTCACGAATAACCTGATATTCTGTCATATATTAATACACCGCTAGAGGGCAATACCTAACAACCAATTAAAAAAATCTTCAAATCATGTTTGCTATAATATTTATCCTAGAAAGGAACAACAGTGGAATTAGCGTATTTTGAAACCGAACATCTGAATCTGGAATATACATTAGAGTGTGGGCAGACTTTTCGTTGGAAGAAAATGGCGGATGGTTTTTATTATGGCGTAATGGGCAATACCTTTGCGCGGTTACAACAAAGCGGGAAGCGCATTTATTACGAAACCGCACCACAGCAGGATGATTTTGAAACGCTTGCCGCCTATTTCCGGTTGGAAGAAGACGAACAATACCGCGAAATTACCAGAAGAATTAGCGTTGACCCTTTTATCGAAAGAGCGGTAAAACAATATTATGGGTTGCGGTTGTTGCGCCAACCTGTTTTTGAAACTCTGATTTCTTTTATCTTATCGGCAAATAACAACATTCCAAAAGTAGCGCGGGCAGTCCAAGCTATTAGCAAAAAATATGGGCAAGCAATAACGCTGGGTAAATATCGAGGCTACGCTTTTCCAATAGCCGACATTTTGGGAGAGGTAAAACAAGCCGAGCTTGAGCAGGAAGAAGGTATTGAATATCGCGCCAAATATGTGCTACAAACTTCTAAGCAAGTAGCTGCACAGGGCGGCAATTTGGATAAATTAGATGAGTTGCCTTACGATTGGGCAGTTGGTCAATTAATGGCTTTTCCCGGAGTTGGGCGCACCGTTGCCGATTGTGTTATGCTCTTTTCATTGGGCAAATACGAAGCCTTTCCGCTGGATTCGTGGGTGCAGCGAGCAATGGAAGCCGCTTATTTTGAAGGCAAAAAAACCCAACCGCGTGATATTTATTTGCGAGCAGCGCAGAAATGGGGCGAATTTGCCGGATATGCCAATGAGTTTATTTATATGAATGCCAGAAACAAAGTATGAGAGAGTCGATTATATGTTAGCGGTTTATGCGTTCAAGTTAGTAAGCTGGATAAGTTATTTAAGCCCCGATTGGCTACGCTACGGGTTTGCGGCTATTGGCGGAGAAATTTATTACTGGGCAGCACGCGGACACAGCCACTACTCCGACCTCAGCATGCAAATTGTGCTGGGCGAGCCAAAAATAAACAAGCGAGTAAGGATGATTTCGCGGCGTTGTTTCCGTAATTACGTTAAATATATGACCGATTTTTTCAGGGTAAATCATCTTACCGGAGACGATTATCACAAAGTTACCGGCACTGGTGGTTGGGAATATATTGAACAGGCAATAGCTCCGGGCAAAGGGGTAATGCTGGTAACGCCTCATTTTGGAAACTGGGATGTTTCGGCAATGCTAGTGGGGAAGCGTGGTTATAAGCTCACTTCGGTGGCAAATGACTTTAACCCGCCTGAACTTAATACACTGATTCAGGATTCACGCCGCAAGCAAGGACTGACAATCTATTCGCCAAAAGAAGCCTTACGAGGGCTTTATACTGCTCTGAAAAGAGGTGAAATCGTAGTGCTATTACTAGACTCGCCGCTGCAAAGTGAAGACAGCGAGTCGGTGATAGTCAATTTCTTTGGCAAACTCGCCCGCTTCCCGGTTGGTCCCGCCCGCTTGGCGCTAAAAACCGGCGCTTCGATTATGTTTGGGTATGCCGCCCGACAACCCGGAAACAATTACTACTATGGCTTATGGTCGCCGCCTCTCAGCTATGAGGTAAGCGGTGACAAGGAAAAAGATGTTCTGGGAATCACGCAACTTTTCGCTGCTGAAATTGAAAAGCTGGTAAAACGTCATCCCGATCAGTGGTATATGTTCCGCAAATTGTGGTTGAGCGAGGAGGAAGTTGCGCTATACGAACAGCAAAAACGGGATGCGACAGAGCGTAAAACGGCACGCGCTAGAAAAAGCGCCGGAATAGCACAGGAGTGAAATGAATACCGTTCGTTTATTCCGCTTTGGCGCAAGGGTAATGCCCTACATTCCGTACCGGGTCATTTATGCGGTGTGCGGGTTTGTGGCTTTCCTGATTTATTATCTGATAGGACGCATCCGAGAAAATGTACTGTGGAATCTGTCGCATGTTCTACCCGATTACACCCCTCAAGAGCGCGAAAAAATTGCCCGCCGCATAATCAAGAACAACCTGTGTAATTACATTGATATTATGCGGCAGGGCAAAATGACCACGGAGCAGTTCAAGCAACAGGTCACGGTAAACGGGATAGAAAATATTTACAAGGCGCAGGAACGGGGCAAAGGTGTAATTATGGTTTCCGGTCATTTGGGAAGCTTCTCATTTTCGATGCAACGCGCCAGCAGTTATAACGTTGATTTTAATCTGGTAGTTGAGCCTATCGAGCCACCCGAAATGTACGATTTTATCAAGAAGCAGCGACAAACGGACAATGGAGTCAAACTGATTCCGATGGGTGGAATGGAAGTACGTGAAATTTTCCGGGTACTCAAACGAAATGCGGTAGTTTGCATGGCGATTGACCGTGATGTGAACGGAGAAGGTCACATGATGGAATTTTTCGGCGCAGACGCACCGATACCGCTTGGAGTCGCCGAAGTAGCCTTGCGAACAGGCGCGGAAATAATTTTCGTCCATCCATACCGCACCTCCAACAGTAAGCATATAATAGATATATTACCCGGCTTTTCTCCCGAAACCAACGCCCCTAATAAGCAGGAAGCTGTCCGTGAATTGACCGCTCGCATGTTGCGCGAAGTGGAGAAGCTAATCCGGCGCACTCCTGATAATTGGATGGTACTACAACCGATATGGAAAAAAGAAAAAGCCGATAGCTAAAGCTTAGTCACATAGCAATGCTAAGCAACAACCGCTTACCTGTTAAAAAATACAGGGTGAGCGTTTTTCTTTTTCATACATTCCTCCACAAATTACCGGACTCCTTTGTAACATTGCCGAAATAGGCATAGGGTTGTATATTTCAAACTAATCTCACGGACATTGAGGAAAAATAGTTTTATTCGAGGAGGAATGAAAAGAATGGGTGACAGAGCTTGGAGCTATGTGAGCGGCACCAGCGAAAAACCGCTTTTAGGCAGCACAATTGGTGATTTGTTCGATCAAATTGTTTCGCAGTACCCCGACAACGAAGCGTTAGTTTCGCGCCACCAGAATATCCGTTACACGTACCGCCAGTTCCAGCAAGTAGTAAACCAATGCGCCCGCAGCCTCATGCATTTGGGCTTCAAAAAAGGTGAGCGTCTTGGCATCTGGGCACCCAATATGGCGGAATGGGCGATAGTGCAGTACGCCACCAGCAAAATTGGGGTCATTCTAGTTAACATTAACCCTAGCTACCGCCTACACGAACTTGAATACGCCTTGCGCCAATCCGGTTGTAGCGCGATTGCCATTGCGCCGCAGTTTAAATCCTCCAATTACACCCAAATGCTTTATGATATTTGCCCGGAATTGAAAGAGAGCAAACCGGGTGAGTTGAAATCGGCGAATTTACCCTCTTTGCGTGCCGTGATTCGCTTGAGTGAAGAGCGCATGCCCGGCATGTTAACATGGGGCGATGTATTGTCTGTGGCAGAACATGTCAGCGAAGCCGAACTTGCCGTCCGGCAGCGCGACCAAGAATTTGACGATGCAATCAATATCCAATACACCAGCGGCACTACCGGCTTTCCAAAGGGCGCAACCCTAAGCCATCACAATATTCTGAACAACGGCTATTTTACGGCTGAGTTGATGAATTTTACCGATAAAGACCGTCTCGTTATCCCGGTTCCGCTCTACCATTGCTTTGGAATGGTGATGGGCAATCTGGGCTGTTTGACACATGGCGCAACCGCTATTTATCCCAATGATGGTTTCGACCCCAAAACAGTGCTAGAGGCAATTCAGGCAGAGAAAGCCACTGCCTTATATGGTGTGCCTACCATGTTCATTGCCGAACTAGACCATCCCGATTTCAGCAAATATGAGTTCAGCAGCCTACGCACCGGACTCATGGCGGGTTCACCTTGCCCGATTGAAGTAATGAAGAAGGTCAACACCCTGATGCACATGCCCGAAGCGGAAATAGCCTATGGCATGACCGAAACCAGCCCCGTGAGTTTCCAGACTCGCACCGATGCACCGCTCGATAAGCGCGTAAGCACCGTAGGATTGATTCATCCGCATCTCGAAGTAAAAATAGTTGACCCAACCAACGGCAAGGTCGTTCCCGTAGGCGAAAAAGGCGAATTATGCACCCGCGGCTATAGCGTAATGCTCGGTTATTGGAACAACGAGGAAGCCACCAAAAATTCCATTGACATTGCGGGCTGGATGCACACCGGCGACCTCGCCGTAATGGATGACGAAGGCTACGTCAATATTGTAGGGCGCATCAAGGATATGATTATACGGGGCGGCGAGAATGTGTACCCGCGTGAAATTGAGGAATTTCTCTACACCCACCCGAAGGTTTCGGACGTGCAGGTTATCGGCTTGCCCGACCCCAAATACGGCGAGGAAATCATGGCGTGGGTGAAACTGCGCGAAGGTGAAACTGCCACTTCCGAAGAGTTGCGCGCCTATTGCAAGGACAAAATCGCTCACTACAAAGTGCCGCGCTACTTCAAATTTGTAGAAGCCTTCCCCATGACGGTCACGGGCAAAATCCAGAAATATCTAATGCGGCAAGAGAGCATTAAGGAATTGGGTCTTGAAACCGCCGCCTCTATCCAAATGGCTTAAAATTCTTTCTCTTATTTCCCCCTTCCTTGTATCAAGGAGAGGGGGATTTTTAATTTTCTTCGCTTGGCTTTGCGCTAAAAAATTGCCCCTTATTTCCTGCCTGTGATAAAATTACCTCTGTGATTATAAGAAAAAAATTTCCAAAGAAACTGGCAAGAATATGATTCCCAATCGCTTAACCCTGAAAAATTTCCTGTGCTACCGCGATGCCACCCTTGACCTCGAAGGCGTGCATCTGGCATGCCTTTCCGGCGACAACGGCGCGGGCAAATCCAGCATTCTCGATGCTATGACATGGGCGCTGTGGGGCAAGGCACGCGCCGGAGATGATGACCTAATAGCGCAGGGCGAGGTTGAAAGCGAGATAGATCTAGAGTTCAAAGTAGGCGATGACTATTTCCGGGTAAACCGCCGCCGTACTCGCAAAAGTTCTGGGCATACCGAGTTAAATTTTTATGTTCGCAAGCTAGATGGCAGTTGGTCTAATATCGGCGAACCAACGGTACGCGCTAAAGAGAAGCAAATCGCTACCATCATTCGCACCAGCTATGAAACCTTTATCAATAGCGCCTTCTTGCTGCAAGGTCGCGCCGATTCCTTTACCGTAAAAACAGCCGGCGAACGCAAAAAAGTGCTGGCAGAAATCCTTGAACTGAGTCGCTACGACGAATACGAAAAGCAGACAAAAGAGCGGTCACGAGACGCAGAATCGGAAAGGCTACGTTACGAAAACGAGCTAAAAGATTTAACCGATTTTCTACGCCAGCGCCCGGAATTTGAGCGGCAAAAACAGGAAATCGAATCACGGCTTGAGATGGAGCGCGACCCGTTACGCCAGCGCGAAGAACAGCAAGTTGAACTTAAAACACGCAAAAATCGCCTTGAAAGCAGCCGCGCCGACCTAGAACGGGTTAGCAAAGAAATTAACGCTAACCGCAAAAACCTCGAAACGGTAAAAGAAGCATTGGCAGAATCAACACGCAGCCTGAACGTGGCGTTGGCAGTACAGAATCGGCGCGAGGAAATAGAAGAGAGTTATAGCAAATTGCAGGAAGCCCGCAAAATAGAGGACTCTTTTAACGAGAAGTTGCACCGCTTGAACGATTTGAACTCAAAACAAACCGCATTGGAAAATATAATCCAGCGGCAAAAGATGAGCCTACAAAACAAATTGGAGAGTATCGAGCGGGATTTAACAACAGTGCGGCGCAGCGCAGGTTCACTACCTGACATATTAGCGCACCGCGAGCAGACTCTTTCTGAATTACAAAATGCCGCTAATACTCGTATAGAATTAGAAAAGCTCAGAACCGAAATTGCTGGAGTACAAGGTGATATAAGACAGGCTGAACTGGAAAGTAAACGCTTGAGCGGGGAATTGCCTAAAATCCATGCAAAAGCCAATAATGTGCCAAAAGAGGGCGACCGTTGCGACCAGTGCGGCACGGTGCTGGAAAAAGACGCACGCGAACACACTGTCGAAGAATATCGCAAGCAATGGAAAGAGACTAAAGAACGAGCGCAGGCGGAAGAATCTAGACACAATAAACTAAAAGAGCAACTGAAAGAGCTTAACGAACAGGCGAAAGTATTAGAAAGCAGGGCAAAACCCTACGACGAGCTAAACGTTAAGAAAGCAAGGCTAGATAAGGAAATAGAAACGGCGCAAGAGTCTGAACGGCAAGTTTTGCGGCTGGAGCAAGAAAAAGAGGAAAATACCCGCAAGCTAAAAGCGCAAGATTACGCTGTACAGGAGCAACAAAGTTTGCAGGAATTGAAGCAAGTTATCGCCACGCTGAATTACGACCGGGAAGCCCATCGCCAAGCCAGCGAGCAGCGCAACCAATACGCCCGTTACGAGGGCGAATACCAGAGGCTGGAAATGGCAGTAACCACCATTGCGCGTGAAAACAAAAACCAAGAACGTTACACCACAGAAGAAGAAAATTACCGGAATGAGATAGCTCGTAAAGAGAACGAAAAGAAACGGTTAGAGGCGGAAATTCAGGATTTACCGGAGTTGCTCCAAAAGCTCACCGCGCTAGAAAAAGAAATAAAAGAAAGCCGGGATCTCCAGAGCTTGTTGGGAAAGCAAAAGATGCAAGCGGAAATGAAACTGGCTGAATGTGATGTAAAAGCTAAAAAAGAAATTGAAGTAGAAAGAGCTTTCCAGAGTGCCGCCGAAGACCGTAAAATATATAACGAACTGGCGGAAGCCTTCGGCAAGAAGGGCTTACAGGCAATGATAATAGATGCCGCTTTGCCGGAAATCGAGGAAGAATCCAATCGTTTGCTGGCGGAAATGACCGATGGGCGAATGAGCGTGCGTTTCGACACACAGCGCGAAGGGCGCAGAGGCGAGGCGATAGAAACACTCGAACTCTATATCTCGGACGAATACGGCGCACGCCCTTACGAGCTTTTCAGCGGTGGCGAAGCATTCAGGGTCAATTTTGCGGTCAGGATTGCGCTGAGCAAAATGCTAGCAAGGCGAAGCGGCGCACAATTGCGCTCCCTCTTTATTGACGAGGGTTTCGGTAGTCAGGACGGACAAGGGCGCGAACGAATTGTGGATGCAATCAGGGGCATTGAAAAAGATTTTGACCGGATTATAGTAATCACCCATATCCAAGAACTAAAGGACGTATTCCCCACGCGCATTGAGGTGGTAAAAACGCCCGAAGGTTCGCAAATCACTTTGGTGTAGAAAGGCAGTTGGCAGTGGCAACCAGAGCAATTAAAAACAAGGGGACAGTGGCGCTGCTTTCTGCATTTGCAGGGCTGGCATGGGCAGGGGTCATCGGGTTTGGGGTCATCTACAACGTAGGGGCTTACGGCTTTTGGTTTCCGGGACGCTTGCTAGTCTATGTTTTGTTACTGGCAGCACCCGCGCTGACCTTTATGCCGATTGGGCGTATGCTGAGTGCAAGTTGGTATGGTTGGTTAGCAATTACCGGTTGGTTTATATTCGGCTTCATGTTGCTCTTTACCCCGCCCAACCCTACGCAAAGGTGGCAAGAAAACTTGCCCAGTATGGTACTATTTCTGCTAGGTTTGTTATTGGTAATATATAGCATTAGCTGGCCCGCCTTTTACCTGCTAGGTTTCCGCCTATATAAAACTCGCGTGGCGCGTTACAATATGTTGCGACCTCACCGCGAAGCGGCTTTCCTTTCGATTTATGTAATCAGCATTTTTACAATGGGCGCATTACGCCTTCTGAATAGCACCTTCATTTTTGCTTTGTTCCTGATTTTTTTGGCGATAGAACTATTGATACTAAGCAGGGGCAAACAAAACTCATAAATAGAGGTTGGTAGATGAGAATAGCAATAATAGGGCTGGGGTTAATCGGCGGCTCATGGGCGTTGGCTATAAAAGAATGGGCTAAGTCTGAAGAGGGGCGAACCGCCGGAATAGAAGTGGTTGGCTTTGATGCCAAAGGTTCGCAAAGAGCAGAAGCCAACAAACGCAAAATAGTTGACCACATGGTTGCCACCCCTATGGAAGCAGTTAAAGGGGCGCAAGTGGTAATTGTGGCTACTCCGGTTATGGCAGTGCGCGAAACCTTTGAAGATATTGCGGCTCATCTTGAGAAGGGCGCGATAGTTACCGATGTATGCAGCACCAAACGACAGGTAATGCGTTGGGCTAAAGAATTATTGCCCGATAACGTCAGTTTCGTTGGTGGGCATCCTATGGCTGGCAAAACCGCCGGGTTGGAAGAAGCCGAAGCTACACTATTTCAAGATTGTACCTACTGCCTGATACCCGCTCCCAATGCCCGGCAAGAAGCAATTGAAAGCGTACTGCGGTTGGTAGAGATTGCAGGAGCTAGACCTCATTTCATAGATGCGTATGAACATGACTCCTACGTGGCAGCTATAAGCCACTTACCCTATCTGACCGCTACCTCGTTGATAAATCTGTCCTTTGAAAGTGACGGTTGGAAAGAAATCTCGCGTGTAGCCGGCACGGGTTTTCAAGATACCACTCGCCTTGCCGATGGAAGCGTTCAAATGTGGCTGGATATTTGCCGTACCAATAACGACGCGCTGATTAACTGGATAGATCGTTACCAGCAAATGCTGTCACGGGTGCGGCACATGCTGGAATTAGCCGGGCTTCAGGATGAACAGGGTAGGTCGCGCCCTGTCGAAGAAACCGAACCTGAACCACTCCGCGCATTTCTTGAAAACGCCCGTGAGGGTCGTAACCAGCTATTTCAAAACAAGCGGAAATTCCAGCTTGAGTCCAATTTTGGCGATTCCAGCATGCCGAACTCGAAAGAAATGAAGGCTGATATAGGCAGAATGTTTGTAGGTGGAATGTTCAAAAAGCCTAAAAAAGATGAGGATAACAAAAACTAACTCAGCGTTTGCTATTGCCTACCAAGTATAAATCCCACCCTTTCGCAGTCACAGGAAGCAATGGTCAATTGCACATAGCGTTGAACACCCTCCAACGCCAAGTGTGCATTGGCATGTTTATCTGAAAAAACTGCTATTTTTAGATACTCCGACATCAGGGAACTAAACTCCAATCTACCGGTAAGCGGTAAAAGAAAAGTCGCTCAGAAGGAATACCGTTTTCAAAATAGCGACCTCTGTCGCTGCGTTGAAGCAAACCAAAGCTGTTTTGTACCTGAATGATACGCCGAGCGCGTAAGTTAAAAATAACCAACCCGGAGCTTATAGGCTGTAGGCTTTCATTGCGGGTAGCTTCATCCATTACCCTTAGAACAGGGTGAGCAGCAAGGCGAGGCAAGCTAGAATTCTGTTGAAGGTTTAAGAGGTCAGCATAACCGCTAATACTAACTGGTTGTTCGGGGAAAGTAAGGTTATCCAGCACCTCGCGCAAATCAGCTTCAAGACGTGCATCCATTTTTACTTCAGGCTGGGCTAAATGCTGGTCAAAAATTTCCAGACCGCTTAGTACATATTGCTGCAACCCGGTATCATATTTATTTGCGTTCTCTAAAAGCTCTAGGAGGCTTGTAGGGGTAGGCTTTGCGCTACATGCGGCTGCTAATGCCTTTAAAACATTTCCGGGCGCTAAAAAGCTTGCCGTTATTTCCGGGTCTATTATGGTATAGCGCATAAGGGACATTGTTTTCAATCCTCAAATTTCTGATGCAAAGCTTGCTTCTTGCCGGATACTCCAATTTATAACATGGTTTCATTTTTTTCGCCGATTGGGCTTTTGTGTATAACTCTTCTATTTATATTCTTATTAATAATATTAATATTTATAGAAGTATATAGTAATAGAGGAGGTGGAAATGTGGGAAAGCAGGTTTTTAGCCTCAGATTCCACAAGAATCTATACTCATGAGCGGTGCTAAACCTTGTGGATAACTAGCGATTTATTCACATTGCTTAGTGACTAACGTGTATAAATAGGGTTTTAGGCATTACTTTTCCACCATGGTCACTCCTCCTCCACATGCGGTTATGCACACATGGTGAAAAGTGCTTCAAAACCTCCCAAAATTACACACAATTTATACACTTTAAAACTCATATTTTTGCACTTTTCATGCACTGCTTTTCCACAAAATTATAACTTTTTCTGAGCTTTTTCCACACCAAAATAACAAATTCTCCACATGGGAATTGCAATTTATCCACATTTTGTGTAAAGCTGTGTATAACCTAGAATCACTGTATCGAGGAAACAAAAAGAGCAGGTTTTTGCCTGCTCATGTTTGTCAAAGGGTTTCTGTACTGAGACTGCACCCAGCCCTGCTATGCTTAACGCATCGCTCCGCCTTCAGAGTAGAGCAACTGGATTATGGTATTAACCTGTTGGCGAAGCTGCTGATTGGTTTCCATTTCGCGCTCAATTTTCTCAATTGCATGCATCACAGTAGTGTGGTCACGCCCGCCCAATTCCTGTCCTATTTCAACTAAACTGGTATCGGTTTCCTCACGAGTGATATACATCGAAATCTGGCGCGGTAAAACTATATCCTGACTCCGGCTGCGCCCCCGCAATTCTTTAATGTCCATATTAAAGAACTGGCTTACCACTTCCACTATTCGCGCCGGTGTCAAAACCTTCTTACGGGTGTTGTACATGACATCATGTAGGGCTTGCACAGCTAATTCTACCGTTAGGTTTGTCCTATTATGTAGGGCAAAAGCTACCACGCGGGTAAGCGCTCCTTCAAGTTCGCGAATGTTGCTCTGTATATGCCTAGCAATATGTTCTAGCACTTCTTCTGGAATCGGTATTGCCTTCAAACGTGCCTTATTTCGCAGAATCGCAAGGCGTGTTTCGTAATCCGGTGGTTGGATGTCCGAAATTAACCCACCCTCAAAACGGCTACGTAAACGATCTTCCAGAATAAGCATCGCTTTAGGTGGTCTATCAGAACTGATGACAATTTGCTTGTTGGCATCATGCAGGGCGTTAAAAGTGTGGAAAAATTCTTCCTGCGTGCTATCCTTGCCGGCAATGAATTGAATATCGTCAATCATCAAAATATCTATATTACGGTAACGATTGCGGAAATCCTCCATACTACGTTCGCGGATAGCGTTAACCATTTCGTTGGTAAATTTCTCGCTGGAAACATAAAGTACATTTAGGTGAGGGCGTATGCGTAAGGCTTCATGACCGATAGCATGCAAGATATGGGTTTTACCCAGACCCACATTTCCGTAAATGAAAAGAGGGTTATAGCTGTGTCCGGGATTTTCAGCAACATGCCGCGCTGCTGCTACTGCCATGCGGTTGTTATTGCCTTCTACGTAATCCCCGAAAATATAACGCGGGTTAAGGTTAGCAATCTTGGCTTTTTCACTCAGCTGCGAATCAGAAGTATAACGGTCAGGGAAACTGTAGTGCGGTTCTCCGGTAACTTCATCAATGTAATCAACCTCTTCTTCGTAAGAAGATTTTTGAAGTAAGCTAGGCGTGTCAAAGCTATTTTGAGCAGTAGCATTGTAGTTTTGAGGTTGGTTACCGTTCAAACCATTTGATCTATAATTAGCATTTTGTGCAAATCTCTGATTATTATACTCTTTTGCAGGTTTATTATAGTTATAACCGTTGCTAGGGGAAGCATTAGCCGAAGCAATCGTTTCTTCTTGATGTTCCTGTTCAAAAAATCTGGTTTGGGCGGGTTGTTCGACTATGAAATGAATTTCAAGAGGTTCGCCAATTACACTGGACAACGCTCTTTGAATTGGAAGGCGATAATCCTGCTCAAGTATAGTTTTGGCGAATGAAGAAGGAACACCCAGTATGGCTTCACCCTTAACTCTGTCAATTGCTACGAGGTTAATAATACGAACCCATGAGTCAAAAGCTCTGCTGGGTAGGGTAAGACTCAATTCGTGTAAAGCGGCTTGCCAGACCTGTTTTAGCTCTAGTGTACGATTCTGCCGAGCCTGTTTATTTTGGGAAGGTTCGTTTTCCGTCATATCGAAAACTCTCCAAATTTATAAATTTTTTACAGGTTTGCTGACCTGCCAACTACTGCGTGCTGTTAACTCTAACCCCTAAAACTGCAATCTCAATTTTCAGACAAAACTAAGCGCAACAGCAACCTTAGGCTTCTGTAAATGGACGATCCGGTTAATAGCACCTACACTAACCCAGAGAGTTGAGTTTTATAAATGAGATGTTCAGAAAGGGCTGGGATAAATTTATTATCGCCGGAGACACAATCGAACTATCTGTTCTTAAAGGGGTCTGTCCCTATATCCTCTAAATTGCTCACTAGATGGCTTGAATCATAACAATAATTACCTAACATGGCAAGCATGAAATTTCCCATTTCGTATAAGCATTATTTATATATTTAACTCATATTTAGCTTTTTGCAGCCTTAATTATCCACCATGAATCCAGATTTTGTGAATATAAGTTATGCACTTATCCACATAAAATGTGTATATCTACATTATTTCTTTATAACGCTATCAAAAAACCCTCAATATTCTGCAAAATATAACACTGGTTTAAATTTATACACCATTTTCCACAATTTGTGGAATAAAATGGGTAATGCTAACTTATCCCCATATATCCACATTTTGTGGAGTCATACTGGTAAATTATCCATTATGTAGGATATTTACCGCCTATCTATGCTTTTTAATCCACAATTGTCCACATTATGTTGAAAAACTCTTAGAAGCATAAAAAATATTTAATAACTAGCAAGTATTTAATAAGTGGACAATTGTGTGGATTACATGTGGAAAAGTGCCGGAAGTTTTCCACACGAAAATTTGCATGCAATAAATATTTATTTATGCTGTTTTGTTACTACTGTTTTTTTCTGCGAAAATAGCTTTATCTTACCTTTGTAAAAGACAAACCATTCCAGCATTAACAAGATTAATGCTATGAGCGCCAGCGGCTGCCAAGCTCCATGTTCGGTTTTTACCTTTACATTATTTTGCGCTCCGAAATTTGTACCCTGTAAACCCAAATCATCCAACGGTTTGATGTTGCTTACGGTAGCGCTGAAGAGATTTACCACAAAAGATTCATTTACAATGCGCGGGCGTGTTGTGGCGTTTCCGCCATTATCAAGCTGTCGTGCTACCTGATAAACGCCTGTCTGAGAGGTATCGGTAAAGGAAGCCACATTGTTAATAACTTTCAGGGTTTGTGCGCCGCTGCCCGGCGGTGTAACGCTTATTTGCTCGTTGCTGCTGCCTACCACAAAACTAACAGGTTCTCCCGGCGATGCTTCCGAGATTGCATCTATCGCGCCTTGCGGTTGAATCCACCCTAACGTATTGACCATTAAAATAGGCCACGAGACGTTTAAAGCCAGATTGCTGTTGTGTAGGTTGAAGGATAGCGCTGCAATACGTTGCCCCTGTCTCTCACCCGCAATTATCAAAGGAGTTCCATCACCCGCCGCTGCTACTACATGCGCCCAACTCGGCATCTCGAATTGTTGCGCTTCGGCAATTTCGATTGAACTTAGGTCGGTATAGCGTAAGATTGGGTCGTTTTGTTCCAACCGCCCCACTATAGGTTCTTTGCTGCTTCCTGTTATAGGCAAGCTAGGCGAGTTGTTGGGTCCTATAAGCCATACTCCTGCGCCGGACGGTAATTGATTAGGGGCAAATTCATCAAATATAAAAACGTTGTAGTCGGATTTATTATTTAGAGCCTCATACTCAGTTGGGTCAATTTTTGAGACTTTATAATTGGGCATGCGTGTCAGCAACGTACTGAGAAAGCTGTTTCCCGTAGTTACCAGCAATATTTTCTGGGGGTCTCCTGCGTTACGTACCGTCCATGCCTGATTATCAACCTCAAGAAAATCCTGTGTTCCGCCTACGGGCTTGATGAAAGCGTTTACCACTCTTGTTGTAGAGGGCAAATTGGTTAATGTAAGTTCAAACTTGTCGTTTGCTCCAATAGCTACCTCGCGAGTATTAAACACCTTGCCTTCTACCGTTACCTGTAAAATAACTTTAGCAGGTTTTTCTGCGTAGTTACTTAGTCTTACAAATAATTGAGGAGCTACACCCGATTCACGCAATCTCAAACCTGTAATTGCTTGGTTGCTATCACTTTCTCCAATTTTGATATAACGTACTTTGGCGCGTAGCGGTGGCAAGATTTCTGCGCGGGTAAAACTGCCATTGCTGACCACAATAACAGTAGCGCCGGGGGTGCGGTCTGCATTGTTGGCAACCAGTGTAATTGCGCCTTTAGCGTTAATAGCTTCGTTGGTGACTTTGGCTTTATCCAGCGCATTTCTCAATTCGGCTTTGTTACTTGAAGCGGTAGCAACTACTTCGGGGAAACTTCGTATCAACACCAGAGTCATCCTGTCGTTGTTGCCCATCTGGTCAATAAGGTTTATAACTTCTTGCTTGGCTTTGGAGAAGCGGTTGGGCGCAACATCAGTAGCTTGCATAGTTGCGCTGCTATCCAGCAACACAATAATATTACCGGAGGCGGTTGCCTGACTTTCAAAAAATGGCTGGCTCAACACCACCGTCATTATCAACAATAAAAGCAATTGCAAAAACATCAGCCAGTTTTTTTGAAGTTTTTGCCATGGCGCGTTAGCTTGGCGGTCTTGTAAAACTTTGCGCCATAGTAAATTGCTGCTTACCGTCATTTCTTCGCGCCGCAGTTTTAGCAGGTAAAAGAGGATAATCGGAATCGCCAATAGTAGAAACAATAAGCCTAGAGGAAACAAAAACCCCATAACGCAACCTCTCTAAGCCACCAAGCCACGCTGTCTCATATAGTGCAAAACTAAAACATCGAACGGCACAGTTGTATCCACTTGGATATAGTTAATAGCTCGGCGCTGGCAAAAATCTATAATCTCGCGTTGCCACAGATTAAATTCTTGGCGGTACATTTCCAAAGCCTTGCTATCTATACTTACTTCCTGAACTTCGCCTGTTTCAATATCCACCAATTTCAAATCGCCACGCAAGACCGGGTTTATTTCGTCAGGAGAAAGCACATTTATCACATTAACTTCAAAACCAGCGTTTTGTAGCGCACGCAAACCTTCAAAACACCCGTTCGGTGTAAGCAAATCCGAAATCAGAAATACCAATCCGCCATAGCGAATCTGGGAGGCGTAATTTCGTAGCGATGTATTCAAATTTTCCACTCCACCCGCTTGTAGCTTTTCTACAAAGCGAATCATGCGTACAGTCTGATTTTTACCACGAATTATGGGCATACGTAGCTCATTGCTATTGCCCACCGCGCTTAAACCCGAAATAGTAACGCGATCCATCGCTGCCAGACCCATGTAGCTAATAGCAGCGGCTACTCTTTTGGCATACCATAGCTTGTTATAAGCCGGATTCGCTCCGCCCTCACCCTCTAACAGTTCGCTATCGGGACCGCTCCAATCCATTGAACGGCTACAATCCAGCAATATGTGTACGGTCAATTCTTCTTCTTCCTCGAATAGTTTGATGAAAACCTTTTCAAGGCGTGCGTAAATATTCCAGTCCACTTGGCGCAGGTCATCCCCGTGTGTATAATTGCGGTAATCGGCAAACTCTACCGAAGTACCGCGTTTAACGCTTCGCCTTGCGCCTTTCAGGCTACCCATACGCATGCGTTTGCTGACCAACACGAGGCGATCTATTTTTCTCAAGAAATCCTCATCTAGCAAACTTGGCATAAATTTCATTCTCCCCTAGCCTGAGAGCTTAAGAATCCTTATTAGCCAGCGATTTTTGCAGATAACTCACTCCAGCCCCAAGTTGCGGGTCACGTCCCATCGCAAGGTCTTCTACCGTCAAATCCACCTTTATTTCCGGCTCAATACCCAAACCGTTCAACTTTTCGCCGCCCTTTGACTCATACTCCCGGATAGTAACGCTAATCGAAGTGCCATCGCCCAGTTGAAATTCTTGGGTGTACCCAAGCGCCCCGGCTGAACGTGTCCCAATCAACGAGCCTAGTTTGTAATCGCGCATAGTGAGCGCAAAAATTTCGCTGGCAGAGGCGCTACCATCGTCTATCAAAACTGCTATTGGCAGCAATGGGCTGAAAGCCTTGCCCTTGTTGTTGCCCGTTGTCCCTCCATTGCTGACTCTCACCTCGCTCCGGTTTGTACGGTCATAGTCGTAACCTATCACTTGACCGTTTTCCAGAAATCTCCCCGCCAATTGGTCGAAATTGATACCGCCGGGATTGCCCCGCACATCAATTATCCATGCTACCGCGCCTTTTGCGTATAAATCGCGCATCGCTTGGTCTGTTTCGTCGGCAACATTTTTAAAAAAGTCGCGAATGGCAATATAGCCGATATTTGCATTTACCATGCGGTATTCCACTGTCGGCATGTTATAACGTGCTTTTACCACGTTAATAAAGAGCAAATTAGATTCGCCTATTCGCTGTATCGTAAATTTGTGATTTTCATTTTCTTTAGCATCTCGCACAATTTGCCAATTTTTGGTAGAAAGCATTACATCGTCATACGCTGCAATCTGGTCACCGGCACGCAATCCGATTTTACCGGCGGGCGCAGTCGGGATTACTCGCGAAATATAAACCTTATCGTTATAGAATACTGGCACAATCCCGAAACCGATTTGGCTATTGTCGCCTGCAAAAAGGTTTTGGCGATTTTGCGTGGCGGTTTTGTTCATAAAATAGGTATGCTCATCGCCTACCGCATAAGCCATTTCAATTATCAGGCGGTGCGCCAAATCCCCTTTAGGGTATTGCCAGCCTTTGGCAATAAGAACATCCAGCGCATTGTTATAAGTTTCACTGAATTTGTTCCAGCTTTGTTCCGGCGTACCGGAGAAAGCAGGAATGTTAATCTCTATGCCTGTAATACTTCTCAATTCCTTTAGAGTTACCGTCAGAATTGCGCTGTTATCAGGTTCTTTAAAAAGGTGTTGGTTGATATTGTCATAAGCTTTTTTAAGCAAGCCAAGCTCATAATTTTTATCTATAGGCTCTGGCGTACCGCTTAAAGTGGGAGTAACAATGACCGGATGTGTGGGGGACGGTTTGGGTGTAGGGATTGACACCGGAGTTACGGTAGGTTGCTCTGAGGAGACTTTAACCGGAGTTGAAACATTGTCGGAACTTACAATAACGCCTCCGTTGTGGTCAACTTCAATTGAAGGCAAAGCCACCACACCCTGACCCGGTTTATTTGCAATCCCGTTATTTGAGGAGCAAGCTATCAACAGCGCTGCTAACAGTACCGCTATCAGCAACAATTCTAGTTTTCTGAAAAGATTCGATTTTGGCATAAAATTATTAGGGTGTGAAATTGAATATAAACGCATTAGGTGTGTATAAACCTGTATTGCGGTAATATACCGAGGAGCGAAGGCTTATTCTCCACAATCAGGGCGGCACATAGCCTGAACAAATTTTACTCTTTTTTGTCTTAAAAGAGTCTGATAAACTGTAAAACTAATGTAAAAAATCAACGCCCCGCTTACTTGCTCCTTTTATCTTCCGGCACTGTTTTGAGAATTTCGTCAATAACCTTGTCTGCATCAATACCTTCTGCCTCGCCTTCAAAGTTAAGAATAAGGCGATGGCGCAGCGCATAGTGTGCTACTGTGCGAATATCTTCAAAAGCCACGTTAAACCGCCCATCCATAAGCGCCACAATTTTTGAAGACAGCATTATTGCTTGCGCTCCACGCGGACTGGAGCCGAAACGCACATATTGCTTTACGAAGGCGGGCGCACTGTCGCTATCCGGGTGGGTTGACAACACAATACGCGCTACATAATTCTGAACGTGAGGGGCGACCGGGATGTGGCGTGCTAGTTCGCCCATTGCCATAACTTTTTGCCCGTCTGCTATTTTGCTTAGCTTGGGCTTATCGCCTCCGGTGGTGCGTCCTAGAATCTCCATTAACTCCTCCTCTTTAGGAAAGTCCACCTGCAATTTGAAAAAGAAGCGGTCTAATTGCGCTTCCGGGAGCGGGTAAGTACCTTCCATGTCTATAGGGTTTTGCGTAGCCAGCACGAAGAATGGACGTTCTACCCGGTAAGTTTGGTTCGATACTGTTACGGTACGTTCTTGCATGGCTTCTAGTAGCGCGGATTGCGTTTTGGGAGTAGCGCGGTTGATTTCGTCTGCCAACACCAGATTGGCAAAAATTGGACCGGGCTGAAACCGGAATTGCCTACCGCCATGTTGGTCTTCCAGCAATATATTCGTTCCTACAATATCCGCTGGCATCAGGTCGGGGGTGAACTGGATTCGGCTGAATCGCAGTTCCAGCACTTCCGCCAGAGTACGTACCAGCGCGGTTTTGCCCAATCCCGGCACGCCTTCCAGCAACACATGCCCGCCTGATATTATACTTACCATTACGTAACGAACAATATCTTTTTGCCCAACGATAATGCGTCCAACCTCTTGTTCTATGCGGGTGGTTATTTCGCGGAATTCTTCCGGAGTCATTGTGCCTTGAATCGCAGTCGCCATGTTTCCTCGTATATTAGTTAGCCCACTATGCGCTAGGAGCGATTATTCAAGTCGTCAAAATACTGTTTGATAATATCTTTCAAGGTAATCGGCACATTGTTTTTGTCCAGAGCCTCAGAAGCGGCACGTGAGTAATCCTCGATTACCTGTGTATAAGGCACTTGGGTATTACCTGCTGCTCCACCGTTATTGGTGTTGGTACTTTGAGTGGGACCATCGCCATTCTTGCCGCGCAAGTTCTGTTGAGTACCATTTCCGTTGCGTTTGGTTGGGCTTTGGTAAACGTTATCAACACTTCCTTTACCTGCCCCTTTACCTTGTCCCTGCCCCTGATTGGAGTTCTGGGTATCCTGTCCAACGCCTTTACCTTGCCCCTGCCCTTGCTGGTTGCCTTGCCCGTTGCTGCCGTCACCTACTGCTTGCTTGTCGCCTTGCCCATCACCTTGAGTTTGACCATTACCGCTTTGCTTTGATTGATTACCCTGTGACCCTTGTTGTTCTTGCCCTTGTTGCTGGCTTGCTTGTTGCTGCCCGTCCGTTGAGGTATCGCCGTTTTGGCTACTATCGCCAAGTTGACCGAGGTCTTCCTGATTACCGAAATCTTGTGCTTGCGTACCGGGTTTACTGTTAACATTTGTACCATCCTGATTTTGCTTGCCGGCATTCGATATTGCCTGTTCACTTTTCTGGAGTTGGCTTTGGGCTTGCTGTAATTGCTCTTGGAATTGCTGATTCTTACCGGCTTGTTGCGTCTGGTTTGCCAAATCGCGTAAAGCTTGTTGCGCCCCTGCCGGGTTCTGTTTTAAATTATCGCTGCTCAATTGCTGAGCGGATTTGTTCAGGGCATCTGCCATAGCTTTGTCGCTATTCTCAAAGTTTTTGGCGTTCTGTGCCAATGAATCGGCTAACGTTTGCGCTTGTGCCGGGTCATTTTTTAGCTTATCTATATTAGCTGCCACTTTTTGCAATTGGTCGGCGGCGTTATCAAAACGGCTTGGGTCATTGGATTGGCTGAGGGCGTTACCGGCAGCGCGAGTGCTATCGTACTTCTTTAAATCGTTTGCAAGCGATTCAAAGGCGGCTTTCTGTGCAGCCTGATTAGTGTCGCCTAATTTTGAAAGCTCTTGATTGGCTTTATCAATGCTCGCCAACGTTTGTTCCCTGTTGAATTTATTATCCTGAATATCTTTTTTCGCCGTATCCAATTGCTTTAATAATTCTTGCAACTTTGGGTCAGATTCGGACAGGTTGTACTTTTTGGCTTCTTCCTTGATTTGGTTTTTCAAACCCTCTATTTTTTGCGCTTCTTTGTCCACTTGTTGACCAAGAGCTTCGTTTTCTTTGGCAAGAAGCGCCGCCGAGTTGGGTAGGAAAAGCGCCAAAGCCAGCAAAGGTATTAACGCCAATGCAAACAATCCCGATTTTTTCTCTACTCGTAGCGGGAAAGCTTTCCGAAGCTTGGTTTCTTCCAGAATAGTTTTGGCATCTTGGAATTGGCGTACTCCCATAATGACATAGTCTAGTTTCTTGGGAGAGTTATAGCCTTCCAGCGCGGTGCTAGTACGTTCTTTCAAGCCCAGCATGCGGTCGGCGCGTTTTGCTGTGTCCAGAATGGTACGTGGTCGGAAAAGAGCGTAGCATATACTGCTTACCAGAAATATCAGAAGCGTTGACTCCGCTATTATTAGAGCCTGTTCAACTGTAAAGGAGGGTATAACCCTGCTGTAGAGCGCAACTGCTAAAGAGGTGCCGCCACCAATTAAGAACGCAAAAGGCAGAATCCGTACCATTTCCTGAATCCGCATACGGAACTCAAAGCGTTTGAGACGCAGCACCAGCGCCTTGTAATCTTTCTCGGAGATTTGCTGTTCTAGCTGCTCTTTTTCAATTACTGCCATTGGATATACTCCAGATGTGTACTACCGGAAGCCAAGAGAGGAAATGACCGGACGTTCTCTATTGTACAGGCTTATAATATAACTGAGAAATCACATCACTTGAGGAAAGACGCAGTAGTGAGAAAATCTTATGTTTTCCAGTCTCCGAACAAGGGACGACCTTCTTTAGCTCTTCGCCTTTTAAGCTCATCATTCTTGGCAAAAAAGTTGTAAATCATTTCTGTATTGCGATTGTCTTCAATATCTTCTCGCAGAATCTTGGCATCTTCTATGCGTTCGTTAACAAGGTCTTCCACATCTTCTGGATTAGGCACATTTTCAAACTTAAGCGGTTCGCCTTGCCCTGCTGTCGAAATAATAACCGTACCAAAGCCCAACAGGTTGGACATGAAACCGGGTTTATCCGATTGGACATCCTGTGCGTTCATAGCTTTGACAACTCCCACCGATTGGTCAAAACCGAAAGGTAATTTTGTCATGCTCAAAAATTCATCGGGGCGTATTATATAGCGGTCATTTCGCCAGTTTTCGTATTGAAGATATACTTTGAAGCCTAAACCGCCCAACGCTACCACGAAAACTACCCACAATATTATAGTTACCACACCACCAATTTTTGGGAAAATAAACCACTGCATCGGAAGCAGATAAATCAGGAAGAGCATAACCATAGCCAGCGCCCAACCTATAGTGGTAGTAAAGAGGAACCAAGGATGGGTGTGCCAAGTGTAAATTTCACGCCCGCGCTCGTCATGTGTAATGATTTTGCGGGTTGGTAGGAAAATCTCCCAGAAGGTGAGTTTATCTTCTACCGGCTCACCTTTAGGCTTTTCTTCTTTGCCATAGTATATCTCGCGCAATCTTTTTTCAATTCGCTCGGATGCACGTTTTTTGCGAGCCTCGTTATTATAAATGCGCCACCGCATTATTAAAGAATCTATTTCTTGTCTTAGCAATTCGGGATATTGGACGTGGTTAAATACTATTTTGCTTCTGCCCATGCTGGTTATGGTGATGTTTCCGGTTTTGTAAAGCCACTCCAGCGGGTTACGTGCCGTTTCCAGTCTTACTTCTTGGGCTTTATCCAATCGGATTTCGGTGGTATCCCTTTTAAAGAACATGACTTTTTCCACCTGTATTACTCGAATACTGGTGACGATCAAGCGATCATTGCGGTAATCCACCCAATACCACACCAACCCCAAAATATCCAGCAGCACCAGCAATACAAAAAGAATAATGAAGATGATGCTTTTGAGAGCCAACAGGAAAGCAAATCCGAGGAAAATTAACAAGGGTATGCCTAGCAACGGCAGCCATGCTAGATGCAGAAAATGTGTCCAATGGCGGTAATAGACCGTTCTGATTTCCTCATTACTCATCAGACCGCCTAGATATTCGGTGACTTCAACCGGGTCAAAAACGTTGTTACGCCGAACAGGGTTTTTTTCTTTGCTTCGCCAACTTCGTTTGGCTTTTGGGGGCTTTAAGTCAACCGCAACCGGTTCTTCAATATATTCTTCAAGGTTTGCTTCTTGTTCAGCCACACCTTTTTGAGATGCACCTTTAGCATGGGGAGTACCCCAGTGGTTTCGCGGTTTTCTCTTGTTATACGAATCCGAATGTTGCGCCTGTTGGCGAGAATATTCAAAAGGATTCATAAAATTCCTTCAGTTTTTTTTCCGGAAGCGCTCGCTGGTGGTTCTGTTCTTCTCTTTTGTAATTTGAGAAAGTCGCGAATATAAATGTAACCGCTATACAGGGTTAACCATGTAACCCAATATATCCAGAGCCAAGCAATTTGGAGGAACAGCCCTGCCGGCTGTATATCTGATATTTTCCATTCGTAAAGGCTATGAAGAATCCCGTTAGGATTCACACCGTCTGCCCATAAGATTAGCCAAGTCAAGGCGATAGCAGTAAAAACGGTTTTCAGCTTACCCGCTTTTCCTGCCGGAATTACGATACCGTTTGAGGCAGCGTAACTTCGCAAGCCCGTTATCAGAAATTCGCGCCCGATAATGATAATCGCGATCCATGCAGAAAGTATATTCTGCTGAACCAGCATTATCAAAACGCTGGAAATCATTAGCTTATCGGCAGTCAAATCAAGGAAGATTCCCAGATTTGAGACTGTCTTGTGTCGCCGCGCAAAATAGCCATCCAAAATATCGGTAATCTGTGCCAGTACAAACAGTACGGCAGCAATAAGATAGGAAGGAGACCAATCTCGCAACGCCAGCAGCACCAAAACAACCGGAGTAGCGGCAATACGTGACCCGCTCAGGAGATTAGCCAAAGGCATAGTTACACCAGTTTACCCCATAAATCGTATTCAGTAGCATCAGTAATACGGATACGAGCGATAGCCGGACGCACACCCTCTGGAAACAGGCGGCCTTTGGGCGGTTTAATAAACACCATCCCATCTACCTCCGGTGCGCTACGATAACTTCTGCCCACCCAGATTGGGCGGCTGTCTCGTGGGCTATAATCTACCGTTCCGCTACCTTCTACTATAACATCAAGTTCACTGCCAATCAATGATTTATTTTTATGTAGAGATACTTTTTGTTGTAAAGTCATCAAACGCTCGTAACGCTCCTGCTTGACCTCTTCCGCGATTTGCTCAGGCAACAGCGCGGCAGGGCTGGTAGCTTGGGGCGAGTATTTGAATGCGCCCACATTATCAAACTTCATTTCTTCCAGAAAGTTCAACAAGTATTCAAATTCTTCTTCGGTTTCGCCCGGATAGCCCACAATAAAGGTGGTGCGAATGGCAATATCAGGCATTGCCTCGCGCAGTCGCGCAATTGTGACGATAGTTTCGCTTTGGTCGCTAGGGCGGCGCATTCGGCGCAAGGTAGCTTTATGGGCGTGCTGTAGCGGCATATCAATATAATGCGCTACCCGGGGCAATCGCGCCATAGTTTCCACCAATTTCGGGCTTACGAAACGTGGGTAAGCATACATCAACCTGAACCACATGATTTCGGGCGCAGCCTCGCAAAGCTGTTCTAACAAAGCTGCTGTGCCTTCCTTCTCATCCAAATCACGCCCGTAGAAGGTTGTATCCTGCCCTACCAACACAACCTCTTTTACCCCAGCCGTGGCTAGTTCGCGCACTTCGCGCAGAAGAGTATCGCTAGGTCGGCTCAGGTGTTTGCCCTTCATTTGGGGAATTATGCAGAAAGCGCATCCAGCATCACACCCATCCGAAATTTTTAGGTACGCGCTTGTGCCTTGCTTCTTCTTGCGCCTGAGCAAGCCGTAGCTAAGGGCGTTGCTTGTATCCAGTTCAATTCCCAGATTAGAGAGCATCGGTGCGAATTCATCCCATTTCAACGCGCCTACCACACCATCGACTCCCGCCACTTCTGCTTTTATCAATTCAGATGCGCGGTTTATCAGACAACCCGCTGCCAGCAACTTTTGCTCTGTTTGTTTGCCTGCTGCAAGTTGGCGTAAAGAGTCGAGCGATTGTTTAGTGGCAGAGTCGATGAAACCGCAGGTATTTACAATCAGCAATTGGGCTTTTTCAGGTTTTAGGGTTTCTCGCATCCCATAGCCTTTTAAAAGTTGTCCCATCGCTTCGCTATCTACGGTATTTTTATCGCAACCAAGCGTGAGAATGTAAAAAGATTTGCTCTCTATATTTGTCCGCTGAACTGGTACATTTAGCCTAAAATTGCGCTTCATTTCTGTCCTTCCGGCAAACAGGTGCTACTTTTCGTTTACTGCCTGTAATTGGTAAACTGCAATGCTAACGGAAAATCCTTGCCTTTTAGCAATTGCATAATACCTTGCAACTCGTCCTTGCTTTTGCTGGTAACACGCACCGCGTCTCCCTGTATCTGGGGTATCGCTTTGGAGTTATCACGGATAAGTTTGCTGATTTCTTTAGCCAATTCTTGATTTAAGCCTTTTTTAAGCTTGATAACAATGCGCTTTCGCATACCGGAAGCGTCTTCGAGCTTGCCGTAATCGAATATTTTAAGCGAAAGATTACGCCGCACCGCTTTGGTTTCCATGATGTCTTTAATCGCATCCCATGACATTTCGCTGGCGGTATTTATCTCTATTTGTTCTTTTTCCAGTTCGATTTCGGTTTTACTATCTTTCAGGTCGTAACGGGTTGAAACATCGCGTTTAGTCTGATCAATCACGTTAACCATTTCCTGATAGTCGAAATCTGATACTACATCAAACGAAAAGCTCGAAGCCATAGCTATATCTCCTCGATTGTTGCTGTTAAAAAAAATCCCCTTCTAAAACAAGGGATAATATACCATATCTGTAAAAATAACTATAGGGATACGGTGTTCGCATCCCTACAAAAAATCTATTAGCTCTTTTTTTATGGAAGCTCTTAGCGGTTTACGATTTCCTCAGAGCCGTCTGATTTGAAGGCTTTTACTACCGTACCGGAGTTGGCAGGAGCATACTGTTTCTCTTGCCCATTGACCAGTAGTTTAACCGATACGGGTCTGCCGAGAACTATTTCTATCTTGTCCTTACCTTCAAAAGATATGGTTTTGCCTTTCACCAATTCATTCATAGTAGATTTATCATCTACCCACACTTGCACCCAGCTACCGTCATTATCTACTACCACTTCCAACTTTACTGGCGGTTTGGTTGGAGCAGTTACTGCGATTGTAGCGGCTTCAGTTGTAGTAGGCGCTGCCGAGCCTAACACTATTCTGGCAACTACCGTTGGATTAGGCACTATCGTCGTTGTCACTGCAATAGCGGTAGGTTTTACCATCTGGGTGTTACTAACAGCAACCGGAGTTCCCGCGATTGGCGTTACCGTTGGGGCTGAGTACACATTATGCGTTGCAGTAGCAGCCAACCTATCATTAGTAGGCGGTACAGCTACGCCCCGTAATAGCAACAAGGTTGCCGCTGCAAAGATAATTAACACTGCCAATAAGGGCATAAAATTTGGAATATAGAAAGCTGGTTTATTTAGCGGCGCCATAGCGGGTTTAAGCACATAGCGACCGGGTTGTCTCAGCATGCTTGTGGTGTGCTTAGGTCTCACCGACAAAAGTGCTTGCGAGGCGATAGGTTTCGAGAAAGTAACTTCGGGAATCACAATCGGTTGTGGTTCTACTACGGTTACTTCTACTGTCCCTACCTTTTCAACTTCCGTTTCAACTGCTACTTTGTTGCTTTCGGTGATTACAACTTCAGGCTTGCTTTCACGCTTTTCCTCAACCACTTCAGCAAGTGCAATTTCAAACTCTGATTCTTCAGCCGTTACGGCAAGAATCTCAACTGTATCTTTTAATGTTTGATTGTTTGTTTCTACAGGTGTTTGTGCTGTAATGGGGATACTAGGCTCGGTTAATAGGTGGAGACCACCAGAATCGGCACTTCCTGAATCAGCACTACCAGAGTCAGCAGCATGATAGGGTTCAAGACCCATGGCTACTGCTTCCAAAAGCTCATCAAAGCTTTGGACTATCTCAGCGCCTTCGAGACCTAAAAAAGCCGCATAATTTTTTAGAAAGCCCCGAATATAAACAGGGGGCGGCAAAACTGCGTAGTTCTCTTCTTCTAAAGCCTGTAGAAAAGATTGTCGGATTTTGGTAGCCATTTGAGCTTCCAATAGAGTTACGTCTTTTTGCACACGTGCTTGACGTAACGTCCGACCTATAATTCCCACATAACTAGATGGCATACATTCCTCCACCGCTCGACGGCAGGATACCTATGCCAGAACCACTATTATCTTTTGAAGTACTCAAGTTCTCGCTAACTCCTGCAAATCGACCCATTTCATTCAGCCATACATTGATGGTGAGATATTACTAACGACCCCACACAGTGATAAGCACTGGCTTATCTTACTCGGCTGAAGAAAAACATAAAAATACTCAGAGCAGTACTTGAGAAACCCTTTCTTCTACATTTACATCTCATTAGATTATATATACCACATAATTTTAATCGGTGCAAATTTAGTTTTATTAGCGTGGCAAATATGCAGTGCCGCGCTTGTCCCCAAACTTCATAAGGTAGTTTTTATCTACTAAGCCTAGCAAATCGGTACGTGCGGTTTCTTCGGTAATATCCGGGTTTATAGCGCGATAATCCCGGTTAGTCAGTCTGCCTCGTTCGCGGGCATAGAGCAAGCCTCGCGCCTGTCTTTCGTTTAAGCCAGACCGCATAAGGGCAAAAAATTCAGGTCTCAGCGAATCGCTTATCTCAAAAAGTGGAGCAAGTTCTGGCTTTGGCTCGGCTTTACGGTTTTCAGTTTCAACAAAGATGCGTGCGGGTAGGTAGGCAGTAAATGAATCTGCATCGCTGCTGAAGGTTGGGGGCGCACTGCCAAGTTCTGCTAACTCACGTCGCATTCGTAATATGCCCGTTCCCATTTCTTCTACCAATCTTAATTCATACATGATGCGGGCGAGCAGTGGATTACGGCTATAACGTTTTTTGCCCAAATTCTCTAAAGTTACCGGACCTGCCAGACCGCCGGGGCTTTCCACTTCCAGCCTGTCATCGAACATGCGTATCGAAATTTTCTGCCCGCTTATGCTGTAATCGCGATGCGCCACCGCATTGGTGATTGCTTCGCGAACTGCTACGGGCGGGTATTCGGGTATATCCTCTCGGTAAAGCCCTTGAATTGGGCTTGTCACCTTCATGTTGCGTAGCACAAAACGCGAGGCTTCCTCAATTATTTTATCAAGCGTACCGGACACTTCCACCCTGTCGATAATTATGCCTGTTACATCTTGTCCTTTGAAACGGGCTAATTTCATGTTCGCCTGTGGCAGATAAAGCTCCACATTTTTCCCGAAGATTAGCAGCGCCGCGGTGATGGGGTGTAGCGTTCCATTCTCGTCTTTGGTTAGTCCTAGTTCGAGAAGCCTTTCGCTGCGGTTCAATCGGAAGGGTGCGCCGCTTTGCTCAGCCAGCTTGTGCAGGTAAGCATCTATTTTTTCGAAATCAAGCTCGTCTAGAGTCGCGTTAAGCACAAGGCGACTTTCTGAACTCTCATTCTCTTCCCGATTTTGTTTGATTGCTTTTTTTTCAGCCATATAAAAATTTAAAAGCGTAGCCTTATATTACCAACTACGCCTTGCTTAAAGCTGTAGAAATTGCTGAAATCCTCTAGGTTTCAGCGCGTAGCCAGCCGTAATCTTTCATAATCTGATTGCCGAGCAAGCCCAGCAATACTTCGTAGCGAGTCCCTTTATTTTCAGGATGATACTCAAAGCGGTTACGCTCGAAATATTGCACTGTGTAGGTTTTCCCATCGGTAGGGCTGCTTTCCTGAAATTCCTCACTGATTGGGTAGCCATAAATTTCCAGCCCGCCATTTTTCAGCCAATATTGCAGGAAGCCATAGCTCAGGCTATGTCCTGTTTGTGGGATGTACCACACATCCGCTCTGCTCTGGAAAGGCGATAAAGCCTTAAAGGGCGCTTCTTCCGAGCGCCCTGTGGTTACTTGTCTTCCTAATAAGCCTAGCTGTACCTCGAAGGGCGTACCTTTCAAGTCCGGGTGATATTCAAAACGCGCCCGCTCGAAATATTGTACCACGTAATCTTTCCCATCCGAAGGGTTGCGTTCGAGAAATTCCTCAGTCCAAGGATAGCCGAACTGTGCCAACCCACCGTTTTTATCCCAGTAAATTTTGAACTGTCCACCTAAGCTGTGTCCGGTCTGTGCGAAATAAGTTCTATCCGGTTTGCTGGCGAATGCCGCAATGGGGTTGGTCGGCAAAGTGAAGCTGCGGACTACGGGCCAAAAGCTTGCTCCTTCTTGACCAAGCCTCCATGCTGCAAAACCGGCTAAATTATTTTTCTTCAGCAAATCGAGCTTGGCTTGTAGGGAGCGAGGGTTCTGAAACCACATGCGATGTGCTTCTCCGTTGTCGCTATAATCTGCGAAAGCTTCTTGCACTGTTTCGTCATACCCGGTTGTGCCTTTAAACTTACGTATTGTATCCTGAGTGTCGTCAAAGCTCCGTGCGGTCGCAAAGCCGCCTTTGCTGACATTCCAATCATAGCCATAAAATGGCACGCCCAACATAACCTTACCGGGACCTAATTGGCTGGAAGCAAACGCCACCACCGAGCTTGACCAGTTTATCGGCGCAACCGGTCCGTCCGAACCGCCCCGATAATGATAGTCGTAAACCATGATAACGGCTAAATCTAGGTAGGGTGCAAGCGAAGCATAATCATATACCCCACCGAAGCCGGTAGTCACATCGCGCGTTTTGGAAACCAGCGCGGCGGTTGTGAGTTTGTTCTTAGCTTTGAGGCGTGCATAAAGTTGCCCCATAAAATTGGTGAACTGAGGACGATCTGTGGCATTGAGATTTTCAAAATCTATATGGATACCATCATAACCGTTGGTATTTACTAGCCCCTCGATT
Organism: Candidatus Chlorohelix sp.; assembly: GCF_037138995.1. Classification (NCBI taxonomy): domain Bacteria; kingdom Bacillati; phylum Chloroflexota; class Chloroflexia; order Candidatus Chloroheliales; family Candidatus Chloroheliaceae; genus Candidatus Chlorohelix; species Candidatus Chlorohelix sp. The sequence continues at coordinate 237,876 of NZ_JBAXHI010000001.1, forward strand.
TGGTCAATAATGCGCTTAACCTGCGCCGGGTCATTGATTACTTTGGTGAAATCATCCAGTACAGTGGCGCTGTTTTGAATGGTCGGAATCACCCGTACGCCTTTGCTTTTTGCTAGGTTGGTTACTTCCGCCTGATCGGTACCGATTAGAGAGCCATCGGGGCGCAAGTTGAAATAAACCGGCGAAATAATATTGAGCGAACCGATATTATTGCGAACCGATTCAAGCGATACAGGGGTTTTTACGTAGTAGCCCCAGCGCAACATTGCGGTTAAGGGGGTTGTTGTCTGTGCCTGAACTGGGTTTGTCTGCTGTGTCAGGTTAAAAAAGCCTACTGCCAGCAATAATGAAATTATTGACAGTAGCATTGCCTTGAATTTGAAAGTCATCAATCTTCCCGTAATATGCCTCTCTGAAAAATATAAAAACAGTATTACTTACAATATACTACCACATACTTACAACGTCTTGTAAGGCTGACGGTTTCTTTTAGGGACGGCTAAGACGCTCCCGGTGCTTGAGACGGTATTCGGGTACTTCTAGCATAGGCGGGCGCTCCCGGTCTTCTATATGGCGCAAATCTAATCGCAAACCTTGTGGACTTAGGTTAATCAGCTTCATGGTGCGATTTACATCATTGGTCAATTGCAATTTGTCGCGCTCCTCCAAGCGATTCACAATCACCTGAGTTATGGCAAAAGCCATTTGGCTAAGTGCGCCCAAATCTTGGTTGCGATGGCGGCGCTCTTTCAAATTGACCTGACCGATGGTAGCCAATCCGAATCTATCCAGAATATCAACAAGGTGTCCGGTTTCTACTCCGTATCCGGTGAAGAATGGTAATTGCTCAAGACATGTGCGCCTCCCGGCATATTCTCCCGAAAGCGGTTGAATAATACCGCTCAGTTCAGGGAAGAACAGATTGAACAGAGGTCGCACCGTCAATTCGGTGACACGCCCACCGCCCGTCTCGTGTATTATGTCGCCTACCTGAATCGGACGGCGGTAATAGCCTTTGACATATTGCAGACGCGCTTCTTTCAGCAGTGGCCCAACTAGCCCGTAAATAAAGCGCGGGTGCATATTGGTAACATCGGTATCAACCCACGCGATAATATCGCCTTTCAACTGGTAAAGGCTTTTCCAAAGGGCTTCTCCCTTCCCGCGTCTTATACCCTGCGTTGGCAGGATTTGCTGATGGATGTAAACCGGGATGCCCAATTCGGCGGCAATTTCGCGGGTACGATCTGTGCTATCGCTGTCTATCAATACAATCTCGTCCAGCAGTTTGTGGCGTACCAGTAGCTCATCCTTGATAGCGTGAATTACATCCCCGATAGTAGCTTCTTCGTTTAAGGCAGGTAATCCGAGACTGATAGTTAAACCTTGCGCCTTCTTTGCGGCTACCAACCGCTCTACATCTGCGAACTCATCTGCATCAAAGGTATTTTCGGCGAACCATTTATCTACCAATTCCGATACAAATTCATCGCTTGCGCTACGCGCTTGGAACTGCTGCTTCCTGCGCTGAAGCCGCGCAAAGTAGAAATCTTGGGGCGCACCTGCTCTGACCACTATTACGCCGGGTTTGCGTGCTTCATGCTCGTTTTGAGCTAATACTGCCCGCGCCACCGGACCGAAAGGATTTTGGAGTATTGCTTCAGTACGGGCAGGTGTCAAATTAGCAGTCGCGCCCAACAAAATCAGGTCGTGATTTTTCGCTTCCTGTACAATTGCTTCCTGTACATTCTGGCTGGCAACCTGCTTGCGCTTGATACGGTTGTAATTGCGATTGCCCCGCCCTAATACCGCATACGCCGATTCTTCTAGTTCCTCATCCAGATAACCTTCATCCCCTTCTTGAATGAATCTTGAAACATGCAGCAAGGTTATGTTACCGTCATTGCGTTCGGCGATACCGGAAGCCAGCCTTAACGCCAGTTCGGCAAAAGGTCCACCGCGGGCTGCCAGCAACATATTGCGGCTACTACTTACATCTACCCCCGGTCCTATTATTGCTAGGTCGCACAAGGGACGGCGCAAAATATCTTCAAGCGGGGAACGTGCGGTTGTACCCGCTATATCGCTTTCAAACCATCTTGAGCCAAGCAATAGCAGGGTTACTTGTCTTTCCAGAATCACATCATTTAATTCCTGCGTCAACGTGTTGGCGGCACATACCCGCACTACCGTCCGCAATTCAGGCAACTCATTAAGGTTATACCCGGCGGTAACTTCACCTACTACTTCATTCAGCAAGGTGCGCTGATACTGGGCGGGTAGCGCCCCTTCGCTCAGGCTTTGCCCCTCTGGAATTGGTACTAACCCCAACAAAGTGATGGCGCTGGCTTTCAGACCAGCGGCAATCTCCAGACTTGCCCGGAAAAGCCGTTTCATCTGCTCGCGCTCCGCTTTGCTGGCTTCTACTCTTTCTTCCAGCGCCAGTAGCACATGGTATTTTTCGCTGCTACTCTCGTTCTTGCTGGCATTTATTTGTAAATTTGAAATCATTTTATCACCGTAAAAGCGTAATAATTTGTCGTTCGAAAATTCCATCCCAACTAAAATTTAATATTGCTTCACGTCTAAGTTGGTAAAGCGGATTTTGAGTCAGCCCTTCTATTATCTTCCCTGCGATTATTTCCGGTTTTTCATCCGGTGCAAAACAAGTGGCGTAATTGCCAACCAATTGGCGAAGCGGTGGTATATCGCTACAAAAAATCGGCAATCTTGCCAACGCCGCCTCCAGAATGGGGATACCAAAACCTTCCTGTGCGCTAGGAAACAATAACGCATCGCAATACCTATACAGGTCAGCCACAACACTATCACTTACCGCTCTAGGTTTCTTCTCATCATCCTGCCAACGTTCTACCAGAAAAATAGTTTCGTCCTTGATACTTTCTTTATCCCGCAGCGCGAATAATTCGCGAACATACTCATCATTGCGGATATTGTGCGGTCCCGGTGGTCCGGTAACAATCAAGCGCGGGTTTTGACCGAGTTCTTTTAGCCTAGCCGTAACCATTATAGCCGTTTCAATGTTTTTCCGGCGGGTTATACGCGAAGGTAACAATAATAAAAGCGCTCCTTCACGCCTTGCTGCGCTTATACCGCTCTGCTCTAGCAGTTCGCTGGTTTCTTCGCCAATCGCTAGGAAATCTTCCAATCCAATCCCATTAGGCGCTATTAACACTTGCTCTGGGGTTAGCGCTGGCATAAAAATTTCACATAGGCTTTGTTGTCTCTGTGCCGAGACTGTTACATAGCTGACCTGTGCTACAGGCTGTTTTAGCATATTCCAAGGGTATCTTTCAAAAAGAACACTTTTATATAATGGGTCTGCCCATGCAAGGTCATGAGTCCAACCTATAAATTTAACTTTGAGGTTTTCGGCTGCTTTTATCAAAGCTAAACTGAGCGGCAAGTTTTTGTGCATGGTGAAGGCATTGTGAACTATGCAAAAATCGAAGCCTTCCAATAATTCTAACAAACGGCGGTAAGCTTCACGGGCATATACTTCAAAATCGGTAGGGACTTTGCCTTCATCCAATGCGCGGTTTATTTGGAGAAGTCTGTCATTTTTGCTGTCAAAGAGTGGTTCGATGATGGTTTGTACATCCTGAGAGGAGAATTGCTTGTCAGACCCGCGCCCTGCCAGTATAGTGACAGGATAACCGCGTGCTGCAAACAACCTTGCATGCGCTGCCATTACTGACTCCACCCCACCCACCACCGGAGGGCAAGTGTAATGAAGCATCGCTACTTTAGCTTGCACTATTCGCTTTTCCTTCCGCGAACCCGTTTATCCGGGAATAATAATCTATATTAGAAAGATTAAATCCTTTCTAATTATAGCTATATAACTTGTATTATGCATTCGGAAATTCCAATGAAACAAGTGGTACTTTAGGATATTTCTTTATGAAAGAAAATGAGTCCGGTGTGTGACCGAACTCACTTCTGTGTTGGGTATGTTAAGGGTCAAAGTGCAGACATTATTTTCAATATATCAGTTTGATAGCCATAAATAAACAGTGCGTTTACCTTGTAAGAACGCGCTAGAATTTGTTCAGGCGAGTCGGAAAATTTAAGTACAACTCCAGTAGAAATTTGTATTACTAACAAGTAAATTTGTTACACTCGTATTGTAACAATTTCCGCACAAATTTTACAAGGGAGAATAGTACCAGGAGTCCTAGTACTTAATGGTTGGTTTTTTAAATCACATAGCCATAAAGTACTAATTGCATATTACTACACAAGGTTTCCCCATAACTTTGGTAAGTATAATCGTTAGTTCTCGCGTGCCTTTCAAGTTCAGGGCATGTTCGAGGAATTGAGGGTCAATTGGCGAGCCGCGCTTTTTCACCACCACCTTTCCGGTGTCAAGCTCTTGCAAGCGGCGGTTCAGCTTCTTCAAGTTCCAGGGTAGGTATTCAAGCACAGGGAAGCGGCGGGCAAAAGGGGTTTCGAGAGCCTCGTTCGAGGTTAAATAGGCAATATCAGGGTCAATTTTGCGGGTAGAACCACCTAAAAGCAAGGCAAGCTCTTCTACCAGCCCCGCGCGTATCACTGCGCCATCGGGTTCGTACAAGTAGTCGAGCGGTTCACCGCAAGCTATTTCTGGCTTGTTCGTCTGGAAGGTAAGGGTATGCTTCCCCGGTAACAGCGTAGCCCGGCGGGTAGTTTGGCGAAATTTGCCAAACCATAGCGCCGCTTCTTTTACGTCTCCGTTTTCAGAGATAATTTCGACTTCGCAGTCGTATCCAGACAATTCGCTGTAATCCACTCCCGGCGAGATTTTTACTACAATGTCAGGTACTTTTTTAAGCCATTCCCGGATTGTCGAAAGCGGCGGTAGATACTGTTCCACCGAAAAAAGACGCTTGCCATTCACACGCCGCCCCGGATCAAAGAAGATTGCTGCAAAGCCCTCCACATCAAAGCTCTTCACATCTGCCGCACTGAACATGACGCTTACCCCGTTGGCTGCGCAATTAGCTTCCGCCAGCGTAAGGCGCGTTTCTTCCAGATCCACTCCGGTTACATTGAAATATTGTGCCAGTACCAGCGCATCTCCGCCAATTCCACAGCACAAATCGGCTACAGGCGTATGTTCACTGCAAACCTGTCGCATACGCTCCACCCGATAGCTTGCCACCGTTTCGCCGGAAGCTTGCTCCAATCCCTCTGGGGTAAAAAACATTTCTGCCGCTTTTTTGAACTTACCAGCTTTGGTAGCTTTACGGCGCAATAAAGCCTGCTCCACCAACGCTCCTGCCAATTCAGGGGCATAATTTTTACGTAAGCGCATCAAAACTGCCAGTTGGTTATTTTCGTTCAGTTCTTCGAGTTCAAGGTTGGCAAGCGCGGCTCTACCCTTTTCGCTAACCAGAAAGCGGGCAACTTCAGGGGTCATTTCTGGCGCAACCAAGCGCGGTAGCTTTCCGCTACCTTTAGAGGGTCACTGGATATAACAGTTGTTGCGAAAAGCTCAGTTCCTGCGGTATCATTCTGGCGATTCAAAGGATTACCTCGCGCCACCAAACGTGCAATAACCGGAAAGCCCGACCAGTTTTCGGAGACCGGGCGGATAGGCGGCATCTGTATTCCCACATTGAAAGAGGTAACTCCACTATGCAAATAGAAAGAAAGAGTTTTGTAAATTGCCTCACCCAATTCCGGCGAATAATTGTCGGTGATGAGCCATATTTCCCGGTCTCGCAACGGTGTGAGAGATACCAGAGCTTTAACCCGGTCTGCCGGGTCGGCAGTAAGACCGAGCGCACGGCTGGCATTTACCAGTTCCGCAAAATAATTACGGCGGTAGGTGGCTTCAAAACTTAGCGCATCCCTCCGTAAGCGTTCTACATGCCCATAGTGCATCCCGCGAGTCAGTAGCGCTTGGGCGTGTCCATGAATCTGGCTCGCGCCCGCTTTCCATAGGCAATTCCACAATAGGAAAAAATAGGGAGAGAGCGGGTCATGTTCTACCGCTTTTTCTGCCCAAGCGCGTCCGGTCATCAGGTAATCTATTACCTGTTCGCGTGAGAAACGGTGCGGGTGAAATTCCTTGAAAATAATCACCCCGCTCCAGCCGTCCACTTTAGCAATATTGCTGGCTGTAATAGCGTAATCGGTTTCTAGCCGTCCAAACACATCTGGCGCAGTTTCTCGCAAAGGGTAGGTGAATTGGTCGGTTGCACGCCCCTGTTCTATCAGGCTATCCAACGTGATATTTTCAATTGTCTGATGTGGGCGTGCAGCACGCAAGGGATTGAATAGCGAGGAGTCTAGCGTCACGAGATTAGTCACCTTCACTACAGGTTGGCGCAAACCATCCTGAGCAGAACCAAACAAACTCTCCAATTTTGGATAAAAGGAAGGTTCTGGGTTCATTACCCCTGTAGTAACACTAATATGGAATAGCCGCTCTACCGTTGCCCGGTCGGTTGGGGAAAGCGCTGCTACGAGATCGGGCAAATGCGCGATGCTGCTCAAAGTGATTCCACCTTTTGCCGCAATTCGATGGCACGCTGGAAAGTTTTGACATATTCAACTGCGCTGCTATCCCACGAATAATCCCGTTGCATATCTCGTCCCATCATTTTATACCACACTTCCCGGTTTTTGTAAGTTTCGAGGGCGCGTACTATTGTGGCAAAGAGCATCCAGTGGTCGTACTCTACGAAGGAAAAGCCGTTTCCCTCTCCGGTAGCCGGGTCGAAATCCTGTACGGTGTCGGCAAGCCCACCTGTTTTTCTAACCACCGGAATTGAGCCGTAGCGCATGGCAATCATCTGCCCCAAACCGCAGGGTTCAAAGCGAGAAGGCATCAGGAAAATATCGCTGCCGCCGTAGATTTTCTGCGCCAAAATCGCGTTAAAGGTTAAGCGCAAAGCCATTTTATCAGGATAACGCTGTGCAATTTGGCTGAAAAATTCATGGTACATTTGGTCTCCGGTACCCATCAACACGAATTGTATATTGAGTTGCAGCAGCGGGTTAATAATTTGCTCCAGCAAATCAAGCCCCTTTTGGCTGGCAAGGCGGGTAATCATACCAACCAACGGAATATCGGGATTCTGGGGTAGCCCTATCTCACGCTGCAAATCGAGCTTATTGGCGCTACGTTTATTCAAGGTTTTGACATCGAAATTAGCCGCTAGATAGCGATCGGTGGCAGGGTTAAAATGCCCTGTGTCAATCCCATTCAGAATACCGCAAAGCCTATCGCTGCGTTCATTTAGTATGCCGTTCATGTTTTCCCCAAATTGGGGTGACAATATTTCCTTAGCATAAGAAGGGCTGACGGTGCTGATAATATCGGCGTGGCGAATACCAAGACTCATCAAGCTAACCAGTTCCGAATGTTCCTGAATATTGCTATAGATAAAATCGTATTCGGCTATTCCGGCAATTTCAAGCACCCTGTAACCGAAAATGCCCTGATACGCTAGGTTGTGGATGGTATAAACGCTGGCTATATTGCGGTAGAAAGGCGTATTAGCGTATTGGGTTTTCAGCCAATTGGGGATTAGGGCAGTATGCCACTCGTGACAATGTATAACATCCGGTTGCCAATTCAGTTGCGGCAGCATTTCCATCACTGCACGGCAGAACAGAATAAAACGCTCATCATCGTCCGGGTAGCCGTAAATACCCTCGCGATTAAAATAGCGGTCATTATCAATCAGGTAAACCGGTACTTCTTCATTGAGATTACTTGAAAGCACAGATACAGGCTCGGTTCGTTCGTTTTTTAGCACTATATTTAGTTGATTGATAACGGGCTTAAGGTCAAATTTATTCGGGTTTATCCTGCCGTAGCGAGGAATTACCAGCCTAACATCATGCCCCAGCTTTGCCAGAGCTATGGGTAAAGAACCTATGACTTCCGCTACATGTCCAACTTTGGCAAACGGCGTTGCTTCTGCAGCGACTATCAATATTTTCAATTTTTATGAGAGCTTTCTGTTGGAATAGCGGAAATTTATAGAAAACTCTCTCCGCTCCTCAAATCCCAACGATTTCATTGCTGTTAAAACCACTAATTTTACCAATTTTAGCATAGAGCCATTTTAAGTAAAGTTAGGGAAGGTGGCAAATAAAAATCCATAGCCTTAAATTTGTGTAAACACCGTTCCTGTGGTACTACTTATACATTATCCTGTATCGTAATAATACATAGAAGAGATTAGATTTTGCTTAGAATCAGCCTTATTGCCCCGTTCGGTTTGAAGCTCAAAGGTACTGCCAGCGCCCGCATTCTGCCTTTGGCGGAAGCTCTGGTGGCGCTTGGTCATTCGGTGCGGGTATGCGTGCCGCCGTGGGATGACCCTGTACCCTCTCTACCCGGTGTCGAGCGCATCAATGGGGTGGAGATACTGACCGTTTCGTTAAAACCGGGACCGCTTGCTTTACAATTGCCTTGCAGATTGGCGCAAGCGGCGTTGTCTTTCAAGCCTGATGTAATCCATGTGTTCAAGCCCAAAGCCTACAGCGGGCTTACCGCTTTGCTGCTTTCCTTGCGCGGCAAACCTTTCGTGCTTGATACAGACGATTGGGAAGGCGCAGGCGGTTGGAACGATATTAACCCATATTCTCCCATGCAAAAAAAGCTCTTTGCATGGCAAGAACGCACTTTGCCGCGCCGCGCTATTGCCGTTACTGTTGCCAGTCGTACTCTGCAAACCCAAGTGTGGGGCTTTGGGGTAGCGCGAGACAAGGTTTTTTATCTACCTAATGGCGTTTCACTTACCAAATATGCCGGATGGCAGGGAAACGAAGCAGAAGAAGCGGCGCAACACTGGAGGGGGAAACTAGGACTAGAAGATAAAACGGTACTGTTGGCTTACACCCGCTTTGCCGAATTTAAAGCGCCTCGCCTGTTGGAAATCACGCGCCGTACTCTTGCTTTGTTGCCTTCTGCACAGGCTGAGAACACGCGCTTGTTGGTGGTAGGCGGCGGCTTTTTCGGGGAAGAAAAGGAGCTTCACGAACTGGCAGAACGCTACGGGTTGCGCGGAAAAGTAATTGCTATAGGGCAAGCCGCGTGGGAGGATTTGCCCGGTTTGTTGCGCTGTGGGGATGTAGCCCTCTACCCCTTTGACGATAATCTAATAAATCGGGCGCGTTGCTCTGTGAAATTTCTCGAATTACTATTGGCGGAACGCTCGGTAGTGACCGAAGCGGTGGGGCAACAAAGCGAGTATTTATGCGAGGGCGAGGGCGGGCAGCTGGTCACGCCGGGTGACACTGCCGCTTTTGCTGCTGCTGTCGCCAAACTTTTGCAGCTAAGCCCAGAATCGCGCCGCGAGTTTGGGGTAATTGCCGCCCGTCGCCTCTATTCCGAATTTAGCTGGTCAAAACTGGTGGAACAAGCAGAAGCGGCTTACCTAGCAACCGTTCGTTCGTAATCCTCCAAATCATAATAGGTTTTGAGTGAGCCGTCTTGAATAGCCCAAATCCGTTCGGCGAACCGTGCTACGAAATAGCGGTCGTGTGCTACCGCTAGGATAGTACCCTCAAATTGTTCCAACGTTTCCTCGAATTGCTCCCGCGATTTAATATCCAGATGGTTGAGCGGTTCGTCTAGCAGCAGAAAATTAACCCCGCTCAGCGCTAAACGCGCCAACGCCAATCGCGCCCGTTCGCCGTAGCTTAGGTTGCCTACGGGCGTGAACACTTCATCACCTGAAAATAAGAAATAGTGAAGGAAGTTACGCGCTTCGGTTTCGGTTATAGCTGCCATCTCGCGCACCGCTTCCAACGCAGTTTGTTGCGGTTTCAGCCCTTCCTGTTCCTGCGAGAAGTATCCCACTCGCACATTTGCGCCTAACCGGGCAATACCGCTGTCTGGCGCAAGTTCGCCCGCGATGATTTTCAGCAGGGTGGTTTTGCCCGTACCATTCGCGCCCAACAACGCCACCCGTTCGCCTTGCCTTAATACACCTGTAACCCGCTCGAACAGGCGCAAGTTACCAAAGGCTTTTACCACATTGTCTAGCGTAAGTACAATTTGTCCGCTGGTGGGCGTAGTCTCGAACTCCAACTTCATGTGCCAGCCCTTTTTGGGCTTTTCCAACCGCTCTTCGCTGTCGAGATACTTTTCCAACCTAGCTTTACGTACCACTGCTCGCCGCGCTACTTTCAAAGCGCGTTTGCGAACATAGAAATCAATGGTAGAGCCTTCGATATTGCGAGCGTGTTGCTCGGTGGCTTGCAGGTCGGCTTCCACTTTCCCGATATACTCTTGCTGACGCTGGTATTCGTCCTCGTATTTTCGGCGTTGCCTCTCCTCATCTTCCATATAGGCGCTGTAATTGCCCACGAACTCTTTTAGGGTGTGCGTTTTCTCATCCAGTGCCAGCAATTTCTGAACCACTTCATCCAGAAAAGCGCGGTCATGCGACACAATCAGCACTGCTCCTTTGTACTGACGCACAAATTCCTGTAACCATTCCAGCGCGGTGATGTCCAGATGGTTGGTTGGTTCGTCCAAAAGAAGCAGGTCTGGTCGAGAAAGCAACAAACGCGCCAATCCTAACCGAGTCTTTTGTCCTCCACTCAGAGTTGCCACCGGGGTATTCTGGTCTAGGTGTTCCAGCCCCAATCCGTTCAATGCTTCGGCTAGTCGCGCTTGCGCCCCGTAAGCGTCCAGCCTTTCCGCTTCTTCTAACGCTTCAGAATAACGCGCCATAAGCGTATCAAATTCATCGCTTTGCGCCACGCTTATGGCTGCACCCAACCGCTCAATTTCTAGCAAGATTTCTAAAGCCTGACCTATCGCTTTGCCGATTACTTTGCCGACGGTAGCACCCGGCGCATATTCAAGAGCCTGTTCGAGGTAGCCAAAACGCGCCGAGGGGTCGCGCCATACTTTGCCCGAATCGGGTTGTTCTTCGCCCACTATTATTTTTAACAGAGTGGATTTGCCTGAGCCGTTTGGTCCGATTAGACCGGCACGCTCGCCTCGATTGAGGATAAAGCTTACTTTTTCGAGGATAACGGCATCGCCAAAGCTTTTATTTATTCCAGAAACTTTAAGCATGATTAATACTCTTTCTTCTTGATTAAGGGCAGGTCAAAGCTGCCGCCGCAACCATATTTAGATAGAAAGAGTTCTTCTCATACTTACCTTAAATCATACAAAAACCAATGCCGGAGACGGAAAAAGGTTATACACCGCCTCACTTAAGATTATAGCATGCCGTAACCCGCCCGGCATATCGTTCGTTGGTATTAATTGTAGTGCTGCTTTTTCATGGTGTTTGAGTTTCTAACAGGAGGAATCGGATAGGTAAGTTATTGGTTTTTTTATTCGCGCTTACACTTTTACTCGGTGCGTGCGGCACTCTCGCAGCCACTCCAGAAACGTTACCCGCTGCAACTCTCGCTACTACGCCTGACCCCGCTAAAATTGATCTGCGTTATCCCGGCGCAACTTATTTTGATGCGAAAGTAATCTTGCCACAGGGTTTATTATCAGTACCCTTGCAAGGGAATAATATTGTAATCTTTTCTTCCGGTGATAGTGTTGAAAAAATTGCTCAGTTCTACCGTGAGAAATTTGCCACTGCCGGGCTTGGCACTGAGTCGAACTATACATGTAAAACCGAAACCGATTGCCAAGAGCTTTACCCCTTTAGCGCGTTCAAAGATGAGTGTGTGTTAGACGGGCGGGGTAGCAAAACCTGTTATGCAATTTACCAGTACGAATTTGTTCTGGTTACTGCAAATGCCTCGACTTCAGAAATGAATAACTTTAATATACCGGACGAGTTAAGAAAACTGCTGAAGGCTGGAACTACACTTGTTTGTTACTATGGCAGATCAATGACACCGCCTGTTATCTCTCTGGCTCCAGTGGTGACTACCGCTGCTGCGCTCTGGACTAGTACCCCTGCACCACAAACGACACCCTGATTTTTATTGCTTGACGCTGAGTTTATAATGCTATAGACTTCAAAAACGCCATGTCCTATTAGGTGGCGTAAATATTTATACAGGATAGGTTTTTAGAATGGGATTTTCTAAGGAGAACGAGCAAGTGACTTCACAAGCGCTCGACTCTAAATCACCCAATAATCAGGCAGAATCCGGCAAGGGCGATTCAGTACGCCCTGCTTCTGCTACTAAGCCCTACCTGTCCGTAGTTATCCCCGCTTATAATGAAGAGAAGCGCTTACCCGGCACTCTTGCAACGGTGCTGGAATACCTCGAAAAGCAAAGTTATTCAGTGGAGGTGATAATCGTTGACGATGGCAGCGCCGATGATACGGCGGGCATCGTTCAGCGGTCAATGGCGGAGCGTTCGGAGCAGCCCAACAATTGCGAATTGAAGCTTATCGCCAGCGAACATCGCGGCAAAGGCTACACGGTGCGACGAGGTATGCTGGCAAGTAAGGGCGAGTATGTGCTTTTTTCTGACGCGGATTTCTCTACTCCTATTGTGGACGTAGTAAAGCTGCTGCAATGGCTGGAGCAAGGCTACGATGTGGCAGTAGGTAGCCGCGAAGGACAAGAAGCGCACCGCTACGGTGAGCCTTTCTACCGCCATCTAATGGGGCGCGTGTTTAATCGTCTGGTGCGTTTTGTTACTGGCGCGAACATGCAAGATACCCAGTGCGGTTTCAAAGCTTTCCGGCGTGAAGCCTGCCATGACCTGTTCCGCCGCCTCAAGCTTTACGGGGATAATGCAAAAACGGTCAAAGGCGCAATGGTCACAGGCTTTGACGTGGAAGTGCTTTTCTTGGCTCGCAAGCGCGGCTACAAGCTGAAGGAAGTGCCGGTTAGCTGGTACTATGTCGGCGGAAGCAAAGTCAGCCCCCTCAAAGATTCAATTCGCATGTTGCGTGATATAATTCAGGTGAAATTGAACGACTTGAGAGGACTTTATAGAGATGAGCGATAATTTCCCTTCTAGCTACGATCCCGACACAATTCTAGTCAGCGTAGCGTGGCCCTATGCAAATGGTCCCTTCCATGCAGGGCATGTGAGCGGGGTATATCTTCCCGCCGATACTTTCGCACGATTTCAGCGTACACGTGGGCGTAAGGTTCTGATGGTCAGCGGTAGCGACTGTCATGGCACGCCCATAACTCTGCGTGCCGAGCGTGAGAATCGTACCCCACAGGAAGTAGTAAACGAGTTTCATACCAGCTTTTTGAAAACCTTCAATCGGCTTGGCATCGAGTTTGACCTGTTCACCAAAACCCTGACCGAGAATCACTATGCCGTGACGCAGGATATGTTTCTGCGCTTGTTAGAGCATGGCTATATCTACCGCGAAAAGATGATCGGCGCCTATAGCCCTAGCTTGTCGCGCTTCCTTCCCGACCGCTACGTGGAAGGCGAGTGCTACAATTGCCATTTCGGCAGGGCGCGTGGCGACCAATGCGACAACTGCGGCATCTTGGTTGACCCTCAGAAGCTGATTAATCCCTATAGCGTGGTTGACCGCCAGTCTATCGAGTTCCGCGAGACCGAGCATTTCTTCCTCGACCTTGCCAAACTTGAACCCTTTTTGCGCGATTGGATTAATAGCTATAACCGTGACTACTGGCGCAATAATACTACCCAATTCACCCTTAATTGGTTGAATCAGGGCTTGCGTGGACGCGCCATTACCCGTGACCTAGAGTGGGGTGTACCTATTCCTTTGGACGACCCTTCGTTCAAGGACAAGCGTATTTATGTTTGGTTCGATGCGGTTATCGGCTATTTCTCCGCCAGCAAAGAATGGGCGCAGCGGCAGGGCAAGCCAGAACTTTGGGAAAACTGGTGGCATTCGGGCAAGGCTGGCAAATTGCCTGCTCGCCAGTATTATTTTCTGGGTAAGGATAATATTCCTTTTCACACCATTATTTGGCCCGCTATGCTTATCGGCTATGGCGAGTTAAACCTGCCCTTTGATGTGCCTGCCAGCGAATTTATGAATCTGGAAGGCGACCAGATGAGTACCAGCCGCAACTGGGCTATCTGGCTGCCCGACATCGAAGAGCGTTATCAGCCTGACGCTATTCGCTATTACATGACTGCGATTGCGCCCGAAACCCGCGATAGTAGCTGGAGTTGGAAGGATTTTGTCGCCAAAATCAACAATGAGCTTATCGGCACTTACGGGAATTTTATCAACCGCGTGTTGAACCCTCTTCAGAAGAATTTCGGCGGTCTAGTGCCAACGCCCGGCGAACTGGACGAGAGCGACCACAAGTTGCTTGCAGCCGCACAGGAGACTTTTGCGCGAGTAACCGAATTGCTGGAAGGTGTACACTTGCGCGATGCCCTGAAAGAGGTAATGGCGCTGGCATCGCTTGGCAACGGCTATCTGGAGGAAAAATCGCCTTGGAAGGTTATCAAGCAGGATGTGCAGCGTGCCGGGACGACTTATTATGTGGCAGCGCAAATTGCCAATGCCCTAAAAATAATGAGTTACCCTTTCTTGCCATTCTCTGCTGAAAAACTTCATGCAATGTTAGGTTTTGCGCCGGGCAATCCTGAAGTTTCGAGCTATAGCGGTGTGGCGGAAGACGGGGTTATCAAGATTCCGGCTTTCGCAGATTGGGCGCTTGAGCCTGTACCTGCCGGGCAAGTTTTGCCGCCTCCCACCGCGTTGTTTATCAAACTTGAGCCATCCGTAGCAGATGAAGAACTGGCGCTGCTCAACGCCAACAAAATCGAGAAGTAACCCGGATTTACCCCCTCTATTTCAGCCAAAGAGGGGGTAAGCCTAACCGTTCCTCGCAAAATTATGAAACCAACCTTCCCGCCGTTTAATCATAATGACCCGCATGCGCTAGTAGAGCAACTTCGTAAATTACTGCCTGATGCTCATTTCTATGCGGTTAATCAGGTGGCTGATGTGGCGGAGCGTGAAGGCGTAAACACTTTGTTGGTGGGCGGTATCGTGCGCGATTTGATGCTGGGTCGGCAAAATCTTGATTTGGACTTCATGACACTCGATTATAGCCATGTTCTGGCTGAACATTTGACTAACCATTTCAAGCGTGCGCCGCATGTTGACCGAGTGCGCTTGCACAAGCACAAAGCTTTTGGTACTGCCAAAATCGAGATTTTTTTTCAGAATGGCGATTACCTGCATATAGACCTTGCTACTGCCCGTCTTGAAACCTATGAACACCCTGCTGCCCTTCCCACCGTTAGTATTGACCCACCAGCCCCGGTTGAGTTGGATTTAAAGCGGCGCGATTATACCCTCAACGCTATGGCGCTTTCGCTTAGCGGTGGTTTGGTTGACCCTTACAATGGACTAGAAGACCTACGCGATGGTTTTTTGCGGGTACTACACCCTCGCAGCTTTATAGATGACCCTACCCGGTTGCCGCGTGGTTTGCGCTATGCTGCCCGTTTCGGCTACCAATTCGACCCTGAAACCGAAGAATTATTTCGAGAATCGGTGCGGGCGCGACACTTTGAATTGCTAACGCCTGTTCGCAAAAGCAACGAACTGGTTAAAATATTGCGCGAGGCTGCCCCTGAGCGTGGCTTGAGTTTGTTGCACAAATATGACTTGCTGGAGCAATTTGACCCGGCGTTCCTCTGGTATTACGCTACGCTAGAGGAGTTCAGGCGTATCAAGGAATATCGGTTTGCCGATTTGCTGAACCGCGTTCCAGCTTATCTTTCTGCGCTGTGTTGGCGGAGGTTGCCGGAGCAGGTAGAGCATGCGTTGGCGGTGCTTGCATTTTTCGACCAAGAATCCAGCATTCCGCCACAAGTAGCGCGGTTGCGGCAAGAGGTTTTTCCTCTACTTCAACCCAACCTGAAAAATAGCCAGCTTTACGCGCTGCTAAATTCTTACGAGCGTGGCGCAATCGAAACAGCGGCTATTCTGCAACCTTCATCTGCGCCTGTATTGCGCTATTATCTGGAAGAAGTCAGTCGTTGCAAACCACACCTGACTGGCGGCTATCTTATACAATTGGGTTTGAAACCGGGCAAACAGTTCAAAGCGTTGTTGGAAGATTTGCTCAATGCGGTTCTGGATGGTGAGCTAAAAACCCTTGAAGAAGAAGCGCTCTTTTTAAGGCAAAAAGCCCTTGATAGTAATTCCCTATGAATTGACTTGTGACTCAATCTGAACGTATAATCTATAAACGCACCAAGTTTAACTTTAACCGTTTTGCGGTAAGCGGACGGTTTTTTATATGAAAAGAGATTAATGGCGGAAGTTCGACGCAGACAGCAAATAGATTATTACCGGGTGTTACAGGTTGACCCTACCGCCGAAACCGAGGTAGTAGAGGCTGCCTATAAAGCGCTGGTCAAGAAATATCACCCAGACCGCAACCGTGCGCCCGAAGCCGAGCAGCGTATGGCGCAGATTAATATAGCTTTTGATGTGTTGCGAGACGCTGAGAAGCGACGCGATTATAACCAAATTCGGGATAGTCTTGACCGCTACAATCGCAATCCGCCTGCGCAAACTGCACGCCCACGCCCTACTGAGAAGCCCAAGGAAAGCGCGTCTGTTTCCCGTACTCAGGAAGAACCGCCCCCGCGTACTAAACCACGCCCTAATTATTTTGTAGAGCGAGAGGCATCTCACGGGTTTAACCCTTTGCCTTGGGTTATCGCAGGGATGGTTTTTTTAATCCTGTTGACAGGGTGCCTGTTGTTACTTGAAACAGCATTTGGCAATCCGCTTGCTACTAGCTTTATAACTACAAAAAACCCGAATCTTCCACAATCCGGCTATCTTGTAATTACTGCTCCTCCATCCACTGTGGCGCCTGCTCCGGTGGGGGTGCTTAGTCGCGAAGGAGCTTCCGCTTTTCTGCTAACGCCTGATTTGTTTGACCGTCGCGTACTCGACCTGACTATCACCCAGCCTGATACGATGCGGGTCACTATTCGTTTGAGCGAGAAAGGCGGTACGACCAATGCCGAAACCGTTGCCACTTCCAATAAGCCAGACGCGCTCGACCTGTTACGCCAATCCGAACAGACCACTTATGTGCTAATCTATACCCTTTATCGCCAATATCCTGATTTAAACCGTTTGGCTCTTACCCTTACTGACCCGAAGGATGAAAAACGCCAAGTTTACCGCTCCGATACCACGCGCAACTCCGCTTTCAGCTTTTTCAACTGGCGCGGCGAAGTGAACCCTCGTCAACAAAGTGTTCAGGACATGGCGCGTTTTGCCTTTGAAGATAGGTTCGCCTACCATTACGGCGCCCCTCTCGATGACCAAACCCATAAGATTATTAGCAACCCTACTTCTGAGAATATCCTAGCAGAAATAGGCGCGTGGCTTCCCTCCGATGGTATTCAGGTGCGGGTAGAAGGTAACGGGGCGGTCAATATCGGCTATCTTATCAGCAAAAACGAGCAAGAGATGAAAAGCGATTGGGCGAAGATTTTCTACGCGCTCTATACTCGCTTTCCCTATCTTGATAGAATCAGCATAACCAAAGGGGTTGTAGGCACTTCTGGTACTGAAATACGGGTCAATGAGCGCAGCCTCTTTAACCGGGTTACACAGGCAGGGTGGGCGCAACGCCTTTTCGCTAAAGGTATTGCCGATCCCAAGAGCCTGATAGACAGTCTTCCCAACGACCCCTCTCTCAGCTTTCAGCCACCCCAGACTATTCAGGTGGAAGTAAAGCCCGGTGGTAGCGGGAAAGGCAAGAATTGGGAAATTTCAGACCCCAGTCGCTATCTTCTACAGGCTCGCATCGGCAACCTAACCAGCGAACGCGGCAAGTTTATGCTGCTTAATCTGAAACTAACCAATATTAATTCGGTGCGTGATTGGCCCAATGTGTCGCAGTTGTTTACCCTGCTAGATGGTCAGGGCTATTCCTATCGCGCCGATGTAATCGCCGCGTTGGCGCAATATCTCACCCCGCCTAGCAACGCCGCTCCCTACGGTGCAATCGAACCGGGCAAGAGTTTTACTATTCTTCTGGTTTTTGATATTCCCGATAATTCCTCAAACCTGCGTTTGATAATGCAGGATGATAACTCCAGTGTGGTGTTGCCCTTGAATTAAAAAGAGGCAACCATTTTCCGGCTACCTCTTTTTGATGTTTTTATTGTTACTCTTGCCTATGCCGGGTTCATGGTCAGCTTGCCTTCAGCATTATCCAGAATCGCAGCGCGGTTGAACAGGTGCGGGTGATATGCGCCAGCCAACCATTCCTCTATTAAATCGCTGTAATGCGGACTCATCGGTGCGCCGCTCTGACCGCTGGTACAGCCAAAGCGGGTATTCTCCCAATCGTTCAGGTCTGTGACAAGGCGAATGGCGCTGGTAGCCCCGTTAAAGCTGAAATTATCGTCACTGCCGTTGTAACCCGCTTGCCATACTGTATCCCAATCACCCCCCAGCGGGTAAGGTCCGCGATTGAAAATACGGTTTAGCGGTTTTACCATTCCTAGCGGGTGTACATAGTTGAGCGTATGTAGCTTGCCCCATTCCCAATCGTTCATATCATCGCCTAGCTTTTTGCGTAAAAGCTCAATCGCACGGCTCAAGGCTTCCAATAGCAGGTCGTCCCAGCTTTTGCCTATCGGCAGCAAATCTTGGTCATTAGCTTCAATTCTGCCTAGCAGGAAGGTAGTAGTAATGCTCTGCAAACTATTGGGGTGCGCTCCCAACGCATCCTTGCTGTTTCCCAAATAGCTTTCGGTAAGGCTACTGCCCATAATCGGTTCAAAAACCAACCTACCCAGTTTTTGCAATGTGGCATGGTAAATGCTTCCGGCTACACTATGCGCTGTCAATACCCCGTCCCATGTGGCGAGATAGCCGAGCGCGCGTCTTTGCCAATCGTTCCCTTTGGTAGCGTCTGCTTGCAAAAGGCGGCGGGTGAGTCGCAAGCCGGGAAGGCAGAGATGGTCTTTCTGGAAACGCGCCACATCATCCAGACTCAGCTTTTCGCGGCTGTTGATTAACTGGCGCAAGCGGATGGCGCGGTTCTCGCCCAGATAATCGCTGCCAAGCCAATAAGGGTACTCGTTACCTACCACTTTTTGGTTGGTGGTAATCAGATAACCCTGCTCAGGATTGTAGGAGTGGGGCAATTCCTCAAAGGGAATATAGCCCTGCCAGTCGTACTCTCCGGTATTTCCGGGGCTTGGAATCAGTCCCAACCCTTTGCCTCGTATAGGAATAAGTCCGGTGAACTGGTAGCCGATATTGCCTTCTACATCGGCATAAACGAAGCTAAAGCAACCCACATCCCAAGTGTTCAAGGCTTCCCTGAACTCTTTCCAGTTGGTAGCCCGGTTTAGTTTCAGTAGGGTTTTTATCCCTTTTGAAGGTTCGTAGATGTTCCATGAAACGGCAAGAGGCACTTCGATTTTGCCACCCGCATCGGCAGCAGGAGTCCCATGTAATTTGAGCGAACTAAGCAACGGACCGTGTACGCTACGGGCGCAATCCATAAAAAAGCTGGCTTTGCCCTTAATCTTGATTTCTTCCTGTACCACCTCAAACTCGCGCCATTCGCCTTTGTACTCATAGCGCTGTGGATTGGTGGGGTCTATTTTCTCGATAAAGCCATCTTGGGAATCAGACATAGTGTTGGTGATACCCCACGCAATATGGCGATTATGTCCGATGCCGATTAGCGGAACACCCGGAATGCTTGCCCCTATCACATCGAGTTCAGGTGAGTGCAGGTGCATTTCATACCATGTGGAAGGCATCGTAACCGACATATGGGGGTCGTTGCACAGCATCGGTTTTCCGGTAATGGTTCGGCTACCGCTCACCACCCAATTGTTGCTGTTACCCCCCGCAAATGCGCCTATCGTAGCTTGCATCTTGCGGTACTCTTCTAGGATAAGCTCAAAATCCAAACCGCTATAATCGGCATCCGACGGTATAATCAGGGGTGCGCCCGTAATCATTTGGGTGGGTTCAAGTTTGGCGGCACGTTCTGCGCCAAGCTTTTGTACCATCTGCGCCCTAACCAATTCCGAGTCTAGATTGGTGCTTTGCTGCACCCCTATAATTTTTGCCCATGTCAGGCTGTCAATCGGACTCCAAGGTTCGGGCTTGTAGCGCACCAGCGAAAATTCAAGCGGCAATTTCTTGGTATCCAGAAAAGCGTTTACCCCTTCTACGAAACGCTCCAGTGCCATTTTTTCTTCGCTATTGCTTTCCATATGGGCATAATCATTATGAGCGGCGCGGCGCAATTGTAGGCGGCGCATCATTTTATCGGCTTCGAGAGTGGCATTCCCAAAGACTTCAGATAAACGACCGGAAGCCACCCGCCGCTGAAATTCCATTTGCCACATGCGGTCTTGCGCTTGTACAAAACCTTGCGCGAATACCAGATCGGACAAGCTTTGCGCGTATAAATGCGGGATGCCCCATTTATCTCGTATCACTTCAACCGAGGCTTTCAAGCCGGACAGTTTAAGTTCACCGTTTATTTTACTATTGAAGCGCGTTTTGCTTGCCTGCCACGCACCGTAACCAACCGCACCCAGTGTGCCTGTAGCCAACAACAGGTTGCGAGAGGTTCGCCCACGCTTATGAGGTTTTCCCCTGCCGTTTTCTATAACATCGGTTATATTATTTGAAATGGCTTCAGCTACTTTTTGTATATCTTTACGGCTTGCGCTTTTCTGCCCCTTCATAAAGCACTACTCCTCTGCTTACCCTTATTGCTTGTTTTGTATTGCTACTTTTAATAATTTAACTCCCAAGCTGCGGCTATCGTTACCAAGACCGTAGCTACTTGGCTTCCAAGTTTTGTCGGCTACAAGTTGCAAGATTAGTGAGTTCGCGCCGGGTTTGCAAGTCAATTGGCTTGCTGGAACGCTTGCCGGTATATCAAGGGTATAGGTTTTAGCCCCCGGTTGCAAGCTTAAAACGCCCAACGCTGACAACTTTTCCAATCTGCCCGAATCCCAATCATAGGGGTCGTTGCTGAGATAAACCGAGAGATTAAGCGGTGAGAGGCTTGCCGGTCGTGTAACGCTAGGGTCAATCGTCAGTTCAAGGCGATAAGGGCGTGTGGGGTCAAGGCAGGGTACGCGCAACACCCCGTCCTGAGTAGTCCAGCGGTAAGTGGCGCCGTCTTTTTCGTTTTCAAGGTTGGAGAAGCCCAATACCAGCGCGGCAAAATCTTTTTGACCGATTTCCAGTTTCCAGCCTTGCGCCTTATCGGGTGCGCCCGTGCCTACATCATTGATGCTGGCATCACTGGTTAGACGATAGATGCCGTAGGTCAGGGTATTATCCTGAATATTGTAGGGTTTCTGGGTCTGAAGGCTTTCAAATTGCCGGAAATGTAGCGCTACTTCGCTTTCCCATTTAAGGTTATAACCCTGCGGCGCGAGTCTGCCGCCATCAGGACCTAGCATCGCCTTGACGGTATAGCCCTGTTTTTCCCACTCTGCAATTAATTTGCTGAGTACGTCCCCGGTAGGAGGGGCAGCGGTGAGCAGGAAGGCAGGACGATTAAAGGCGTAGGTTAGGATGGTAGCTGATTTGGCATCCGCATCTCGTTCCCCGCTGTAAATAATGATGTCTTTAGGACCAAACTTATCGGCTAAATTTTCCATTTGCTGGAGCAAACCGGGTGCATTAGTGCCTGCCCCATATTCAGAGAGGGTGTAGATAGTGCGGTTGGTATATAGCATGAAGATTATCAATCCCACCGCCGAAAGCAAGCCTAGTGCTAGCCCGATTTTATAGCCTGTGCGTTTTTCAGTACGCTTTTTAAAAATTCTTCCTACCAACCCCCCAAGATAGGGCAATGTTTCCAGCGCGGCATAGGCAATAAACAGCGAAAAAGCCGGTATAGTCAGGTTTACGTAGCGGCGCAGGCTGTAGATATACCCTTCCTGAGTATAGTTTTCGTCCAGAAAAAAATAACTCACACCCAGCGTAAAGGCAAAAAACATCGCGCTCCGCCATTTTAGCTTTCCTGCCAGTAGCGCAGTTACCCCGATAATCATTAGCACAATTCCAAGCGGAGAGAAATACCAGCCTAATCGTAGCAAGTTGCGTTCCGGTCCAAGGCTGGTGGGCGCGCCGATATAACTTTGCCAGTTCATCATGTACTCGAACGGATTGCCCTTGCCGTCCGTACCTACCCGGTAAATTCGGATGAAGTAATTGAAAATCAGGTAAGCTGCCACTATCAGCGCCAACCCAAGCGAGACCCACCGCCAGTGCATCGCCAACCAACTTTCAAATCGCTGTACTTGTCGAGGAATTGCATTCAGGAAAATGACCACCAGCAAACCGAATACTGCTGCCGGAATTATTATAGGCAACGCTTTGGTGAAGTTTATAATTACGTGGTGATAAATGCCTTCCCAATAAGCCAGCGCAAAAAATCGGATATGCAGCGCCATGTGTATAAACAGTAGCCCGTATGCACCCAATAGCCACCAATGACCCGCATTCCAGCGGCGTGATAGGCGTATCCAAATCAGGTAGGGGATTACCAGCAGTAGGGTGAATAACGCTTGAGAAGCATGTGCCAAACATAGAATCCCCAAAGCACTGCCTGTTACGAAACCGCCCAACGCCCTTAGCCCGTTATCTTCCTGCTCTTTTTCTGTCTGATTTAGCGATACTGGGTTGACCAGCAAGCAGAAGGCATAAATCGCGGCAAATGCCAGAAACTCACCTAGCGTTTCCCAAAGAGTCTCGCGTGCAAACCAAACCTGTATCCCGTTTAACGCCAACAGCATGGCGGCTAGTACCGCTACCAATTCCCCACGCTTACCGGGCAAGAGTCTTCGCGCCGTCAGGTATAAGCCGAAAACTGCCATCAGGGCTAAAAAAGGATTAACCAGCACCCCACCGTATAAACCGAACAGGCTGACTCCGATTGCCAGAAGGGTAGGGTAAAAATGGAAGAATTGCGGAATAACTTTGCCCGTAGTTAATCCTTCCATGTTATCCATCACGAAGAAGCCGTTCATGCGCTGGAAGTCCACAAACAAGAAACGTCCTGTGCCTCCCGGCAAGCCCATCATCAGCACAGGGTAAAGCTTGCTATTCTGGCTACCGATGGTTTGCAGCAACGGGTCTTGAATCACCAGCGAACCGGTGCGGGCAATATTAACCCCGGTGTTGTAATACACCCCGCTATCCTGCGCTCCTGCCACAGTTTCATGCGGCGCAAGGAAAAATAGAACTGCCGTCCCCGTCAGCAAAATTACCAATAGCCAATCTCCAAGCGTCGCTTTCTTACTGAAGTGCGGGATTTGCCAGTGATAGCTGCGCCTAGAAAGCCAGAAAGCCCCTGCCAGCGTCCACGCGGCGGCAATCGCCAGCAATGCCCCTATCGAGAAAGCGCCAAGCGAAGCCAGCAATAGCCCTATCCACCCGCTGAACATTACTCCCAGTGTGACCGATAGAAAAATTTGCTCACTTGTTTTTAACATTCCGGGACGCGCTTTCCCGAAAGCCAGCATAAGTTGTAAGGTAACGAAACCGGGCGCAAGTATTAGAAATGGCGCGGCGGATATAGCTAGAAAAAGGGGTATAGAGATAGAAGACAAAGGTGAAAAAAGCCCTCCTGAATTTCCTTTTAAAGGAATACGCTGCTGCAAATTATACCACAGCCGCTTGAGCCTGTTCCCTACGCAAGTTGGGTTGAGGCTGTCGTCTGTTTTTTCCTCTCTCTCGATATGTTATAATCTGCTTAGTACCGTTGTTCTTATTTGGGGAGAAACTATGACTGATACTTTTCTGAATATTGCTTCTAGTATTGGCGAGGTGGTGGAAACCAGCCTCACCGGATATACCGCCCAAGCTTATGAATTGGACAACCCTCCGCCTTTTGGCGGTCTGGTACAGGTTAAGGATAAGGGCGGCAACAACCTGATTTATGGCGCAGTTTACCATATTGCAACGGGTGGTATTGACCCCGGCAGACGCGCCTACGCCCGTTCGGTTGAGGGCGAGCCTCGCCAGATAGATGAGCAAGTTTATAGCGCCAACCCTCAGCTAACCCGCTTGCTGCGTACCGAATTTGCAGTGGTGGTGTTGGGTTGCCGCAAACTGGAATCCGGCAAAATTACTTATACCTATCCAGATTACCCTCCCCCCTTGCATTACAGCGTGGCACTTTGTAATGATGATGAATTGATTGATTTTACCGCCACCCCGCTTTATTTACGTACCCTACTTCAAGCCAGCCAAGCTCCGGTAGAGGAATTGACTGCGGCATTGCTAAGACATGGGTCAGCAGTGCGCGGTTCGAGTGGGCGGCAATGGTTGGTGGATACCGGGCGGCAACTGGCGCGTTTGCTCAAGGAAGATTTTGACCGTCTGCGTACTATTCTGGAAAAATGTGAGAATTAGTTATGTCAACTAACTTTAATCGTAAACCTGAAAAATACCTAGGCTTGGTCACAAGCGGTTCGCTTTCTAAAGGTTTGCAGGTGCGTATCCGCAGTTCTGCCCCGCTTGAGCATATCCAGACCGGGCAATTCGTGGCGATAGAAAGCAACGGCGTGCGGTTCTTTGGGATGTTGACCGATGTAGCCCTAGAAGCAACTACCGATAGCATCTTGCTCGACCCTCCCGGTGATGATACATCCGCGCTGGTGCGTGAAGTGTTGCAGGGCGTTTATACTTATGGAGACGCACATGTGGACAACCGCCTTGCGCTGTATCAGGGCGATGCTAATCCGCGTCCTGTTCGCAGTATTCCAGCCCATTTTACCTCTGTTTATATTGCCGAAGAAACCGACTTTGACGCGGTTTTTGGCAGCGAAGACTTGTTTCAGGGAGGCAAGAATTTCGCTATCGGCAAGCCGTTGGATATGGAAATTGATATTTGCATTGACCTTGAGCGTTTTGTAGAGCGTTCCAACGGGATATTCGGCAAGAGCGGTACTGGTAAGAGCTTCTTGACTCGCCTTTTGTTGGCAGGGCTTATTCGCGCCGATATTTGCTCGAACCTTATTTTCGATATGCACAATGAATACGGCGAACAGGCGCAAGCCGAGAATAAGAAATTTGTTAAAGGCTTACGCTCTCTTTTCAGCCAGAAGGTGCAGGTTTGGTCATTAAAGAATACGCGCTTGGGTGGGAGCGGCAGTATAGATGGCGAAATCTTTATCGGCTTGAACCAAATCGAAGTCGAGGATATTTTGCTGTTACAGGACGAACTGAATCTTAATGCTACCGCTTCCGAGTCGGCTTATATCCTCAAAGAAAAATACGGCGATAAGTGGATTGTAGAATTGCTAAACGGTGACCCGGAGCAAATCGCCACCGATAGTAGAGCCAATATCCAATCTGTAAAGGCATTGCGTAACAAACTGCATGCTTTGAAAAATTTGCCTTTCGTAGTTGACCATTCCAGTATAGATTCGGTTAACCAAATCGTGGATAATTTGGCGCGAGGCAAGCATATTGTCATTCAATTTGGTAAAAGCGATAACATGCTGAGTTACATTCTGGTAGCAAATATCGTTACCCGCATAATCCATGAAAAATACAAAGATAAAGTAGATCAATATCGCCAATCTCAAAAAGCTTCGGACGAGCCACGCCGCGTTATGATTACCATCGAGGAAGCGCACAAGTTCCTGACTCCGGCGGTGGCGGGTCAAACCATTTTTGGCACTATCGCCCGTGAAATGCGTAAGTATTATGTGACGCTGCTGGTGGTAGATCAACGTCCTAGCAGCATTGACAGCGAAATTATGTCCCAGATTGGTACGCGGGTGGTGGCTCTTATCAACGATGAGCGCGATATTGATGCGGTTTTTACCGGAGTGAGCGGTTCAAGCGGTCTTAAAACGGTGCTGGCTTCGCTCGATAGCAAGCAACAAGCGTTGGTGCTAGGACATGCTGCGCCGATGCCAGTGGTAATCCGCACCCGTCCCTACGATGAGGCTTTTTACAAACAGATTATTTCAGGTCTGGAACTGGCACGTAGCACGGTGGATTGGGATGATTTAGACCCGGATTCGCAGGAAGAAGCACGCCAAAAAGCTATCGAAGAGGTAAAAGACCTTTATGGATAAAAAAGGACGGGTCATCATGCGCCCGTCCAACGTTATGTATTAAAGTCTGTGACTACGGACCAAGGCGGAAGAAACCGCGACTGACCCGCTTTTCCAATTCTTCATCGTTTAGCCGTGCTTGTCCTTGGCTGGCTTTAATCATTTCGACTTCTTGCTCGGTCAGGTCGTAGCCACCGATTTTGATAGCATCATCTGGGTTAGATAGTAATAAGCGCAGGAAATCTTTATCATTATTTGCTCGCGCTATCACCGCTTTCATAGCTTCGATAGACATAATTGACCCCTTTCATTTACGCCCAATACTCACTATATCTATTTTAACACCATTTGGTGGGTTTTGCGGGTATAAATTTTTCTTATTACAAGTCCGTTCTATATTTATGGACCAAGTCTAAAGAAACCATAACTGACCCGTTTTTCGAGTTCTTCATCATTAAATTTGGTACTTCCGCGACTGGATTTGAGCATTTCTATTTCTTCTTGAGAAAGGTCATAGCCTGATGCTTTTACTGCTTCTTCAGGATTTATCAGCAAGCGGCGCAAAAACTCTTTATCATTATTTGCTCTTGCCACTACTGCTTTCATCGATTCCATCGACATAGTGTTTATTACCTCCCTTCCTTCGGGCGGAGTTATATTCACTGACGAAACCAACTCTGTTACCCCTCAAGAACATTGTAATTCTAGTAGCGGTCAGTTGGTATGATTTTCGTCACACGGTAGCAGTTTGTTCAAATTTTTCCAATAGCTGCATCGCCCCATTGTAAGCCGGGCGGGCTTCGCAAGCGTCAAAGGTAAAACTGGCTTGCATCAGGAAACGCTGCGCTTTTTCGATTTCTTCCTGCTGGCGTTCAGGTTCGATTAGCCCTTCCGATAATTCGTGGAGTATAAGTTCTGCCCAATAAAATTTAGTGTAGCACATTTCTAGGTAGGCACGCATCGGATCGAGCGTTTCAAGGCTTTCCTTGTAGTATTGCTCGGCTTCCTTGTATTTATGCTGGTTGGAAGCTAATCTGCCCATGCGCCGTTTAATCTGTCCCAACATAACCGGGTCGCCTAATTGCCCCTCGATTATCTTGAGACACTCGTCAAAATATTCGTTGCACTTGATGTAGTTGTGGGTTTCCAATTCAAGCATACCCCGATACATATAGTTATTAGCCAGAGCTTCAGGGTTCGCGCTTTCCATTCCCTTGACATAGGCGCGTTCGAGCCACTCCTCGGCTTCTGCCAAACGCTGGTCAATGATGAGCGCCCAGCCGATATTGTTGCTGCCTTCCGCCAGTATTGCGGTTGCGCCTATACTCTCCGCCATTTTCAAGCTTTGCTGGAAATATTCAAGCGCGTTTTGCACATTTCCCTGCTGTAAAACCACGCGCCCGCAGTTCTGAAGCGCCATTGCTGCTAATACTTGGTTGGCGGCGCGTTCAAAAATGCGTCGGGCATCTTGGAAATATTTAAAAGCGGCTACCAGTTGCCCTTGACGTTCTGCTACAAAGCCCAGATTGCCGATAATGCCGCCGAGGGTTTCCACATCGCCGACCTTTTCAGCGTTCGCCCGCGCCTGTTTCAAGTAATTGGTTGCCTGTGTCAGGTTTCCAATCAGAATCATTACTACCGCAAGGTTGGTGTAAACCCGTGCTACCTGTTGGATATTAGAAGCGCGTTGGTGCATTTCGATGGCGCGTTGCAGGTTAACTTCGGCTTGATCCAATTGCCCAATATCGCTAAAGATTGTGCCAAGCATGTTGTAAGCTCTACCGGTTTCAACTTGTACATCTCGGCTCGTATCGGGCAAAGATTTGAGGGCTTGTAGGCTTTCTTCATTTGCGCGGAGGGCTGCTGTATGCTTGCCTTGCAGATAATAAATCCAGCCTATCTGAAGTAACTGTTTGGCGCGAAGGTGTGTCAAGCGGTTTTCCGGGTCTGGCGCGTTGGCTGCTTCCCTGATTTCTCTCTGGGCAATTTCAAAGCTTCGTGCTGCTCCCTCAAACTCGCCGCGTTTGCCCAACACTTCGATGATTCTTACCCGCAGGTCTATGCGCTCAAAGGGGTTGGTAGTTTTTCCTAGCGCTTCATCGTAAGCCTGAAGAGCCTCGCTGTAATCGGCTTTCAAGGCGCGAATATCCCCGATATTGCTATTTATCTCAACCAGTTTCTGCTCTTCACCAGCCGCAGGCTTGCGTTTAAGGCGTTCTCGCGCTTCGTAGAATGCTTTCAGCGCTTCATCATTGCGGTAGAGGGTCTTACGCATATGTCCAGCCAGCATGAGATAGTGAACCGCTTTTTCATCGCTATCGCTATTTTCATAATGGTACGCTAAATCATCTATCACAGTGTAGTCGTGGAGACGGTCAGCTTTGAAATGCTCTATAGCGCGTCCAATTTGCTCATGATAGCGTCGCCGCTCCGTACCGAGTAGATTGTTGTAAGCCACTTCACGGGTAAGAGAATGCCGGAAGCCATACTCCGGTTCTGGTTCTTGCCGCTCGGTATATATAAAATCCTCTTGATGCAAATCGGTAAGGGCTTCTTCCACCTGCACTTGCTGATTCTGTAGGTCTTCGGTTGCCAGTAACAAGCGTTGTTCAAAGCGCAAGCCAATAACAGACGCAACTTGTAGTACGCGCTTATCGCGTCCACCCAGTTTATCTACACGCGCCAGCAATATTTCTTGCAGGGTTTCGGGCAACTTGAAATTCTCAAGGTCTCCTACGATTTTCCAACTGGTTGTTTCGGTTAGGTCTTGTACAATTTGCTGTGCATCCAGCAGGGCTTTTAGAATTTCTTCGGCAAAGAAGGGGTTACCGCCGGCACGTTCCAGTATCCTGACCAATGTATTTGGCAATTCTGGCGCTTCTTCATGGTCAAGATTTATTGGAGCAGTCACATTGCCCATGCTGGCATCGAGCAATTGGCGTGTTAACACTTTTATCTGAGCAGAATTCAGGCTTTCAAGGGCAATTTCTTCGTAACGTTCTTTAGGCACGTTCCATTGCCTGCTAAAATCAGGGCGATGCACCAGCAACAACAACGCCGACATAGTATTGCTTGAACTGGTAACTTTCTGTACCATCAAATCCAGCACTTCAAGGCTACTGTTATCAGCCCAATGCAGGTCATCCAGCACTATTAGGAGCGAGTTGTTGTCGGCTTTTTTGAGCAAAAAGTCGCTGATTGCATCATTCAAGAGACGACTTCGTAATAGTGGGTCTAGGTTATCAACAAAAGAGTTTGGGAAATTAATACCAACGGCACGCCCAAGCAAGGAAGGTATTTCTCCGTATTCGCCTTCTTCGTTTTGTTCGCCTTCTCCAACCAAAAGATGAATTTGCGCCAGCAATTTTTCCTGCACCGTTTCTTCATCATCATTATCGTTGATGTCGCACATTTTGAAGATGGCGTTCCGCACTAGGCTAAACGATTGGGTGTACGAGTAGCTAAAAGCTGCTCCAGAAATATAGCGCACGTCTTGGTAGGTGATGGTGGCACGCCGTTTAAATTCGCGCAGAAGGCTGGATTTACCCACGCCCGCCTCTCCCATTACCGAAACAACCTGTCCTTTGCCCTCTATTGCTTGCAGCAAGCGGCTTGCCAGACGTTGCAATTCCGCTTCACGCCCCACCAATTGCAAATCTTTTCCGGCTAATCCTCGCCTATTGGCACGTTGCGGTTTATGTCCTATTACTTCGTAAGCGCGAACTGGCTCACGCTTGCCTCGAATCTGGCGTTCGCCTGTATCCAGAAATTCAAAAGCGTGCTTTGCCAGTTTATATGTTTCTTCGCCTACCAGAATTTTGCCAACCCGCGATTCGTGTTCGAGGCGTGAAGAAAGATTTACAGTATCGCCCATTACGGTATAGGCTCGGTAGCTGACACCCTCTACTTCACCGCCCACTTCAGCCGCGCTAACCCAACCTGTATTAATGCCGATACGCATTTCCAGCCCCACGCCCTCTTCTTTTTGCAATTTCAGGCTAAAGCGGGAAAGTTGGCGTTGCATGCCTAGAGCCGCGTGAATCGCACGCTCTGGGTGGTCTTCCAGCGCTTCGGGCGCACCGAACCGCGCCATAATGTTATCACCGGCGTATTTATCTACACTACCGCCCACCCCAACGATTTCGGCAGTAAGGAGACTAAACACCTCATTCATGATGTTCGTCACCTTTTCCACGTCCATTTTTTCGGTCATAGCGGTATAGCCGTGAACATCCGCAAAGAGGATGGTACAGATGCGGCGGTCGCTTGGGTAACGCTCTCTACGATTGCCACACTCTATGCAAAACGAGGCTTTTTCAAGTTTGGCAAGGCTGCGTTGGTCGCGCAAGCGTCTCCCACAACGCCCACAATAGTTGGCATTATCAGGGTTATCGTTCCGGCAATAATTACAAATTAACATTGTTGCAAATGAAAAAGGGATACTTTAGAGTCTAATGCTCCATTAACTTTTTGCGTTTGGCAACTAGATTGCGCCTTCGTTCATCACGCATACGTGGGTTAAGTATCATCAAAGTGATTTTGATACGATTGATAAGTTCTTGTGGGAAGAACGGCTTGGTCAGATATTCTACTGCGCCCTCTTCTAATCCATAAATGTAATCTTCATCGGCGGCTTTGGCGGTTAACATGATAACCGGGATACCGGCAGTCTCCGGTTCTTTTTCCAATTCGCGGAGTACTTGCCAACCATCCATTTCCGGCATCATCACATCTAGAATCACAAGATCAGGAAACTCGCTGCGGATTTTATCTAGACCTTCCTTACCGTCTTTGGCAGATATGACCTCGAATCCTTCACCCAGCAAGTTGGTTTCGACAATATCAACAATGCCCGGTTCGTCGTCAATAACCAGAATCTTGCGTCCCGCAGTTTCGATATTCATAAACCACTCCTGAAAACATAAGAGTTAGAGAAATACCCCCGCTATTTACTTTAAATTATAGTAATGATACGGCTTCGGTAAGATTTATTCTACTCTTTTATCAGATAAGCCGCAATACCTGTCACTCTGCATCCACTTTCCACACCTGTAGCGTGATGACAAAGGTAGTGCCTTGCCCTATAACGCTTTCCGCCCAGATTTCGCCGCCATAACTGGTAATGATATTTTTGCAAATATACAAGCCAAGCCCGGTTCCCTGTGTTTTGCGGGTTAAGCCTGTTTCTACCCGATAAAACTTCTCAAAAATGCGTGTTAGGTGTTCTTGTGCAATTCCGGAACCTTGATCACTTATCCTGATTTCGAACTTCTCACCTTCGTCAATTCGGCGTACCCCAACGCTGATTTTTGCGCCCTCTGGGGAATATTTGATGGCATTGGAAACAAGGTTGATAATAACTTGCTCAAACTGGTCGCGGTTGCAGCGAGCGCGGGCTTCATCGTGTGCTAAATCAATTTCAAGCTCGTGATTACCCAATTGCTCCTGAAAAGTAGATATGGCGTGATTAATCGCTTCTCGTATATTGACGGGCTGAGGATTTATTCTGAAACGCCCGGACTCTATACGTGATACACTCAGAAGATTATCAATTAAGGTAATTAGGCGGTTAGAAGCTTCATCAATACCGTTGATAAAGCGTTGCTCTTTTTCTGGACTCAACTTTAATTGTTCTGCTCGCAGCAAGGTGCTGGCATAGCCTTTTATCAGCGCGAGCGGGGTTCTGATTTCATGGCTGGCAATGCTTACAAACTCGTCTTTAACCCTATCCAGTTCTTTTAATTCCACATAGGCGTTTTGTACTTCCGTATAAAGGCGTGCATTTTCGATTGCCAATGCCGCCTGATTGGCAAAGGTCAGTAACAGGTTTACTTCGTGTGGGCTAAAATCGCGCACGATATAATCCGCCCCATACATCACTCCTACAATTTTATCGGCAGTTTTGAGCGGAATACACAATAGTGAGCTAACTCCGAAAGCTACTGCGTTACTGAAGCGTGCATCATCTGCCACGCTCATTATCACCAACGGACGTTCTCTCTCCACAATCTCGCCGCTAATTTCTACAAATAAGGAGGAATTGAGCCAGTTTATAATTTCATTGGTGCAACCGTGATGCCCGTAATCAGGGTGAATCTGTGGATGTCCAGCCTTTTGCTCATGCAAAGCCACCGCACCTGCGCTAAGTTCCGCCATTTCGCATAGCGCTGCTGCTGCCGAATTCATTACCTTTACCATATCGAGCGTTTGTCCGATGCGGTTGCTAAGATCGTTTAGCTTACCAAGTTGGTAATTATGAAACCGCATTGTTTCCTCACGGTGACGGATAATAGAGTCACGGGCTGTCATATACGCCTCCGCTACTGCGGCTACTTGAATATCCATAGCTTCGTTAATGCGCTTCTCCATCTGCATTACGCTGGCAGGAAAGGCTACCCACAGGCGACTTTGCAACATTCGCTGTACAGAGTCTAGCACGGCTCTGCGGAAAACCGCCAACGACATGAGCAAATCCTTCATCTGGAAACCTTGTCGCAACCGCTCACTTGCCATTTCCCGCGCCATCCGGTTAACCTGATCTAGCAGGGTATCTTGTTCTTTTCGGGTATATGCCATCAGGGCTTTGATGATTAATTCTAGGCTTTGCTCGTGGTAAAGCTCCGGGTTGCGTAACTTTTCCAACTCGGCGAAAGAGGGCGATTCTTTTTTTATCGCCTCCCACCATTCATTGAGAATGCGCTGCGAATCCTTTTTCAGGTATTTCGCCACGTTTGTAAGGGAGGTAGCATTATCTTTACTCTGGCTGTATCCTGAGTTTTGGTTCATAATGGCAGAATTCCGAAACGGATAAGGTTGGTTAAAACGCTCAATTGCGGGTAAATACCTTTCGATTATAGCACAGGAATTGTAGCTGAGCTCCTCAGTTGACAATTGCGTAATGTCGCACTATTCTATTTCAGCATGAAATATTTTATTGAGCTTATTGTTGATTTATCTCCACGCCCTCGCGTAATACGTGAAGGTTATTTACGTATTGGGTTGGCTACTTTGCTTTTAGCGATGGCAACTTTCCTGCACAAGGCGCTTAGAAAAACTCCCTTGAGACCATTTTCTACAGCCTTGCTTAATTCATCACTGGCTACCCTCTCTTTTATGCTTTTCTATTATCGTGACCCAATCCGCGAACCTCTAGGCAGTGACCCGAATTATATCTATGCGCCTGCTGAAGGTCGCGTTGTTTCTGTAGAAGAGGTTCTGGAACCCAAATTTATCGGAGGTAAGGCTCTTCGAGTCACGATTGCGGTGGGCTTATTTAACGTGCAATTACTACGGTCGCCCGTTTCTGGGCAATTACGTTACCATTTCATCGAAAATTTACCCGCAAGCAGCAATAATTATCTTGGTTTTGTCACTGATGATTCTCACAAAGTAATGATTACTCACATGTGGCGTTTCGGTAAAAACTTTTTGCCTGTTCCGCTTGGTTCAAAAAGAGTTTCTACCCTACGAACTGATGCAGGTGCGCCTGTAAAGGTAGCTCAAAAGATAGGGGCATGTGGCTTTGGAACTGGCACTATCGTTGAGCTTTATATAGCAGCAGATGGTATTGTACAGCCTGTCCCTGTTATCGGCATGAAAGTTCGCGCCGGTACAACTGTGTTAGGTCGTTTTACGCCAAAGAACGATTGACAAAGATTTAGAGGCTGGTTATACTCAAGTCTGCAAAAAATGTTTTGCGCCCGTAGCTCAGTGGATAGAGCATCCGCCTTCTAAGCGGATGGTCGTTGGTTCGATCCCAACCGGGCGTATT